>JBKPCS010000018.1:0-23051 GCA_046727495.1 bacterium
GGTTCGAATCCCGTTAGGGCCGCCAAAGGTCTTTATCTATAGGATGAGGGTGGACGATTCGTCGATCGAATCGCGGTTAGCGGCAAAATGGCATGAGTGCGGTCGGCGTTCCGTCGATTTCTGCCACTTACGGGTCGGTACGCAAGGATCGATAGCGACCAGCGCCGTCTTTGGTGAATCGAAAGAAGGTCAGACACAACAGCAAAAGAGGATTGAAATCGAGACTATCCTCGATTTATAATTGAAAATATGAGGCAATCCTCGATTTCGTCAAGCCCGATCCGGGTAACGCCTCAGCAGAAGCGCTCCGCCCGCAGGCTGGCCACCTTCCTCCAGGCGGCCGCAGAACTGTTTGCGGAAATCGGATTCGAAGCCACTACCATGCAGGCAATCGCCGACCGAAGTAAATCGTCCATCGGCGCTCTGTACAACTACTTTCCAGACAAGCAGTCGATTGCCGCCACTCTTCTCAACAGATATGTGGAAGAACTGCAATGGTGTTTCAAAGGCCTGATGGAGCATGCAGAGAAACTGTCGAGCGCTCAGTTTGCTGAATCGTTCATCGAATGTGTCACTGAATTTATGCAGGAACGGCCCGCTTACCTGAATCTACACACTGCCCCCATTCGCTTCCGCATTGATTCGGCAGCCCGCAAAGCACTGCGCTCAATCATTGCCAATGCGTTTCGGACTAAGAATTCGTCTCTTTCATCGGCGCGCGCATTACTAGCCGCGAACGTTGCGGTCCAGATCGTCAAAGGGATGATGGATCTTTATCTGGAATCGGAAACCAAAGCGCGACCTCTGATCGTTACGGAGTTTCGTGGAGTGCTTACTTCGTATCTCGAAGGGGTTTTGTCCGAACATTGAGCCTGCAGATCAGATTCTGCGGTTAGCATTAACATTCTCGTATTCGATCTCGCGCTCAAGACGGGGCGAGTGATCTGTCCGCAATTTCGAGGACACCTCACGAGTGCCGCAATACCAACGAGGACGAGATCGAGTTCGAGGACGATTACTTTGCCACCGTAGTTCTACACGACTTTCCTCTCGCTTTTCTGATTGCGTCCGTCCAGTTCCTCGCTACTGGAATTGCGTGCTCAGAACGATCCTACTGCTATCTATGATCTCCTTGTCGGCTCAGGCCGGCGAATTGGCGGGGGTTATCGCTGCGCAGAAGTCGTTCGTAGCTGCGGCAACTCAATTAGAACGGCGCATCGGCGAGTTCCATACGCCGGACGAGTTGGTCACGGGAATGCAGGAGTATCTCCGAGCCAAAAAAGAGTTGCAGGACGAAATCGAAAAAGAACTTCCGGAGCTCAAGGCGCAAATCGGCCATCGGAAGCTTCCAACGCCAGAAGGACCCGAACTCGGCCTCCACTTAAACGATTTCCCAGCCGAAAGGATGCAAGACCTGGAAACGACTTTGCTGACTAATCTAGAAAAAGATAGCTTTCAGAAAGCGCCGGCCAACGCCTTGGCCGAGCTTAACTGGCTCCGGGAACGCGGGACTCGGATTTATAAGCAGCTCATGTAACGCCGCGAACGCCAGGGACTGAAAACGATACGGCGAAGGGCGAGACGGCGAAAACGACAAGAGCCTGATAGAAAGAGTCCACGTTTAGCCTGCGTGAACTTCTGTTCAAAGCATTTAGGTCTGCCGGCCTACGGACGTAGTTTGATCGCCGTATCGGCGTTTCGCCCTTCGCCGGATCGCTTTTAGTTTCGGCGTTCGCGGCGTTTCAAAAACCCCGAAACCACCTTGCATTTGGCGGGTTAATTTTACTACAAACATAAAATATGCGCTCTCTTATCACCCTCATTATCGCTACTGCGTTCGTTGCAGCACCGCTCGCTGCGAAGGCCGCAGACCCGACTCCTACGCCTAGCCCGGCAGCTTCCCCAGCTGCGTCTCCAGCAAAGGCCAAGAAGGCGAGAGGCAAAAAGGCCGCCGCGACCGAGGCATCTCCGGCAACATCCCCGGAAGCTAGCCCGGCTGCGTCGCCTGCCGCCAAGAAACACCGCGGAAAGAAAGCTGCTGCGACAGAAGCCAGCCCGGCCGCAAGTCCTGCTGCTAACGCAGCTGCCACCCCGGCAGCCGCGCCAGCAAAAGCGAAGGGCAAAGCTCCAGCTCCACAGGCTCAGCAAGCTCCCGGCGGCGGTAACGGCCAAGTTTGGGTTAATACAGACAGCAATGTCTATCATAAGGAAGGTTCACGCTGGTACGGACGAACCAAGCATGGCAAGTACATGAGCGAGGCAGATGCTCAGAAGGCAGGTGCCCACGCTGCGAAAGACGAAAAACAGTAGTCCACAGAAATAGTTAGCTCCGTCGCTAACCGATTGTTGGCTCGCACCGTAATTTTCGGTGCGAGCCTTTTTTAGTTAAATGGCGAACGATGAGGATGTCACGCAAAGAGGCGGGTGGAATCTCACGCCAAGACGCCAAGACGCAAAGGTTAAGAGGGTCAGATTGAAATCGTCCTCGAACTCGAGAGAGCGGGCATAACCTAACAATCGTTCTGGCTTGTATAAAAACGTCATAGGAGGGCATCGCAAGCGACGCCCCTCCAAATGGTGTTTTCCAAAAGAGTGCCGATTGAACTTCGGTTTTAAACACGCCCCAATCCAAACTCTCTTAAACCTTTGCGTCTTGGCGTCTTGGCGTGAGATAGTCTTTTGCGGCTTGGAGTGAGATCCCTCTTTGCGCCTTTGCGTGTGATCCGTCTTCTACGATTTCTTTTTCTTTCCGGTGCTTGCTTTCTTGGCGGCTCCCACAGATTTTTTCTGCGCCTTGGTTGACGCTTTATAGGCGTTTCGCCAAACATCGAAATCTGCCTTGATCGCGGCAAGCATTTGTTTGGTTCCGCGGCGAAGATCGTCAACTGAGAATTTTTTGGCAGCCGAGACCAACTCTTTTACGGGCACAGAGCCAAGATGAACATTTGCGGTTTCAAACCCCATGGCGCGCAGCAGCTTCATCTGTTCAGTATTGCGGACTGCCATCGGATGGTCTGCGTCGATCTCGTCCAAGTCGATTCTGCCACAGTGGGCTGCAATCGGACGAATCAGCCAGTTGTTTTCCATCCTGACATACGGATCGTGCGACCGAATCGATTTGTTAATGATCTCGAGTACCTGGTTCTGCCCGGGATCCACATTCCTCGCCCAGAGCCAGGCAGAGAGTGAAGACTGCTTGGCTTCGCGGATCAGCGGCCCCCCCTTCCAATCGATTAGAGCAAAGAATCGTTTATGGCCGAGGCTGCCCAAGCCTTTTGGGTCCGCGCCACGCTTTTTCCAGCGAAACGCGACACCGTCACGTGTCGGGAGATCACTGAGCAAGTACTGCTGGACTTCTTCCGGCACAGTTCCGTGGTCCGGAACTGGTTCAGTTTTCAGACTCATCCATCGAACCCAGAATTCTTTTGGTTGTTTTAGAGCGTTTTGGGCAAGAGCCAGCAACCAGGGATGTCGCCGATCCAGAACGAAAGGGCGCCCGCCCATTTCCAATCCACTCTGATAGCCCGTCCAGAGCGAGTCGACAATTTCCTTGAGCGAAAGCAGGATTAAAGTGTCTTGTTCGGCGGCAAGCTGAGCGCTCGCGGCGGTTCGCACAAGGTCCACCATAAATGAACAAGGAGCCGCTTCGTCGAAATCGTTTACCCCCCAGACCAACCGCCCTTCAGCATCCCGCCAGGTACCGAAGTTCTGAACATGCAGATCGCCAACGCCTAGGACTTCTTTCGCGCCGGCGAGATCGGGATTCAGAACCGGCCACAATTCGCACCAGCGATAGAAAGTGGCGCGCATGAACTGAAACGGATCCATTGCCATTTTGGCGTGTTTGATCTCAACATCTTCCTGAATCAATGGGATCTGTTTTGCCAACCACGCCTCGTAGCTGGCAGTCGACGCTACAATGTCTCGCATGCAGCTATTTAGCCTGAATCGAACCGGATCTGCCAAGCTCTAGTTGAACCGCTCGGAATCTTCTGCTAGTGGACCGTTGGGTGTCGCCGGCAGGGGCCTGCCGCCGACACCCTCCATTCGGACGCAATGGCAACTACACTTTTTATCGATGGCGAGGCAGGCACCACTGGGCTGCAGATTCGAGGCAGGCTGGAGGGTCGCAAAGATATCGAGTTGCTGCACGCCGATGCAGCGAAGCGAAAAGACGAGGAGGAACGCCGGCGTTGGCTGAATGAGGCTGATATCGTGGTGCTCTGTTTACCCGACGATGAAGCTCGGCAGGCGGTGGCCATGATCAAGAATCCGGGTACAAAGGTGCTCGATGCGAGCTCAGCCCATCGGGTGGCCCCTGGCTGGGTCTATGGTTTTCCAGAGCTTCTGCCGAACCAGGCAGATCGAATTCGCGAAGCGACTCGAGTTACCAACCCTGGCTGCTATCCAACCGGCGCCCTCGCGCTAGTGAGACCGTTAGTCGACGCGGGGCTGATACCGAAAACGTACCCGCTATCTATTCACGCTTTGTCGGGATATACCGGAGGCGGCCGAAAAATGATTGATGCGTATCAGAAAGGATCGCACGACCCAGTCCGCCTATATGCGCTCGAGCTTTCACATAAGCATGTGCCCGAGATGCATGTTTATTCCGGACTAACTCACAGGCCGCTTTTCTGTCCGGAGGTAGGCAGTTTTGCGCAAGGTATGTTAGTTCAGATCCCGCTTCACGCTGCCAGCCTGCCCAAACGGGCCGGCGGGAGCGAGTTTCATCGAGTCCTGTCGGAGTACTATGCCGGTCAGCGTTTCATCGAAGTTGTTGCATCGGAAAAGACACCAATTGGGCATTTAGCGCCAGAAGCCTTGAATGGAACAAACCGGATGGAATTGTTCGTCTTTGAAAGCACTTCGGACGGTCACGTTTTGTTGGTAGCACGGCTTGATAATTTGGGTAAAGGCGCCTCCGGAGCCGCGGTCCAGAATATTGATTTGATGTTGGGGTTGGACAGCGAGAGCAATTATGAGTTGCCTCGGAGCTAAGACGCTATCGATTTCGAGCAAGAAGCTTAACCGTTCGGCTGAGTTCACGGTCGAAGCACACGGCAAACCCAGAGGGTTGACCTTCCAGGTCGACGATTGTAGGGCGTGTTCATTCCATGAGTTCGCCCCGGTTAACCGCTTCCTGGGTCATCTCCTGGATCTTTGCCCATAACGTTTGCGATCCCTCTGCAACCCTCTGGTTTACTGTGAGAACCCGTGAACGCGTGATTCCGTTTTCTTTCCAGCCGCGGCCGTGAGTTGCGTAGTTATGCAGGACTGCAACGAATCGGTCGACAGCTCCGGCAAACTTTGCCTCTGGCGTGGCCCTGGCGTCGAATTCGTCCCAAAGTGCATGCAAATCGCGCGCTTGCGATTCGGGTAACAATCCGAATAACCGCTTCGCTGCCTCTCGTTCGCGTGCCTCTTTGCTGGTATTGGCCACAGAGTCGTAGATGAACGTGTCTCCGGCGTCGATTTCAACAAGGTCGTGGACCAACAGCATTCTAACGACACGATCGAGGTTAACTGGCTCGTTGCTATATTCGGCAAGCAACATAGCAGTCAAAGAGACATGCCAACTGTGCTCCGCAGGCGCCGACCGGCAGCAACCGTATAGTTGCGCCTCAAAACAGTGTTGAGTTTGTCGGACTCAACTAAGAACGAGATTTGTCTGTCTAGCGGACTCACCGTTTAGCGGATGGCACGACCTATCTGGCTGCTCATCTCCGAGAGTTCGTCGCTTAGAATTTTAACTAGCCCGGGATAGTCGCCAGGGGTCCATCCATTGCGCAGAATCTCCGTCCGACGACTGGCAACCGACGATCCGTCGGCAGCCAAGAGTTCCCAACGAGCTGCAAGCACAACATCGCCACTATCCGTTCCTTCAAACCGCTCTAATCGGATTTGGACGTCATACCGGTGAGGTCCGGGCGGCGCACCGGGAGAAAAACCGAATGCGGTAATGCCGGCCCGCCTATTAAGGTTTTCAGCCACAGCGCGGGCAACGCCTTGATCCAGTGGTTCTGCCCAACGGGCAGTTTCGGCGTAGTCCGCTTGGCTGCCTCCCCGCATCGTTACGAGGCCGAGCCGTACCAGATAAGCCGGAACTTCGACTCTGCGTACGAAGACGGTCGTTCCTCCGCGGTGACTGCCTATAAGATCGGACGTCGGCGTCAACACGTAAAAGCGCGGGAACGGCTCTCTGGCGGCACAACTCGCGAGTATGAAAGCAACGATGGCCAGGCCTGGAAGTCGCATCTGTTTAGGTATCGGCGTGCCGGCGTGTGGGCGTCGGGGCGTATCGGGGAACGTCATGGGCGCTCTTCTTTAGGCAGCTTTCGACCAAACAAAATGGAGTTGGGATGGCGCTGCAGAAACTCTGAGAGCCGTTGAATTGACTCGGCCGCCGCATTGATCTGGGAAAGCGAACCATCCAGTTGATATCGCAAATTTGAATCAGGCTTCAGCAGTCGAGCCAGCTCGGCTGTACTGGTGTGCAGATTCGCAAGTGTTGCTTTTGCTTCTTCCAGCGTGGGTTTCAGATTATCGATTGAGGGATCCATGCGCTTGAGCGTTGCGGTTAGCTCATCAAAGGATCCCTGAACACTCTTCAGCGTTCCTTTGACTTCTTCACCGCTGACAAGGGCGTGAACCGAATCGGAGGCCCGGGTCAGTGATGGGCCGAGTTTGTCCAGTTGCAGCGAATCGATCTTCTCTTTGGCACTGGCGATCAGCGTCTGGAGGTCTTTGGAGATTGCCAGAAAGTCGACATTGCCGAGGTTACTTATGGCCTTGGTCAGGTTCGCAACAATGGTGTCGATATCGGACGGCTGAGGCGGAATCTCGAAGTAGGCAACATCGCGCGGATCTTTGTGCATTACCGCGGGCTTCGCATCTTTGTAAATGTCCAGTGAGATGAATAACTGGCCGCTGATTATGCTTTCAAAGTCCAGTTTTGCTCGTAAGCCGTTGTCGACGCTTCTCTGGTATGCCTCGCGTTGCGAGAAATCGATCGGGAGATTCAGTTTTGAGATTATAGCCTTTGTATCGACCTCATATACCACTTTCACGCTGGGCGGTCTGCCTTCCCCTTCGAATTCGAGCACAATCTGCGTTACCTTTCCTAATGTTACGCCTTTGTACTTAACGTTAGAGCCAATCGATAGCCCGCTTACCGACTGCTCGAAATAAGTCACATATCCTTGTTTCTTAACCAGCAGGTTCGCTGTTCCGAGAAAGATCACGGCGCCCAGCGCAATCGCAGCAGCGCCAAACACAAATGCTCCGATTAAAGTAGGGTTGGCTTTCTGACTCATCAGGTCATGCTCCGTTTGTTTTCTTGGTCGTCCCGCCGCGCAAAAGAAATTCGCGGACCTTAGGAGGGCCATCTTTCACCAACTCCTTTGGATCGCCATGCGCGATCATTCTCTTGGTGTCTGCATCCAGGAAAATTGATGTATCAGCAATCGCAAAAATCGAAGGCAATTCATGCGTGACGACCACAATGGTTGTCCCGAGACTGTCGCGCAACCGAAGAATTAGGTCGTCCAACCGGCGCGAACTGATCGGATCGAGGCCTGCGGAAGGTTCATCAAAAAACAGTAGTGCGGGATCAAGCGCCATGGCGCGAGCCAGCCCCGCCCGCTTCCGCATCCCTCCGCTGATTTCAGATGGATAAAAGTCTTCGAACCCTTTCAGACCAACCAGCGCGAGTTTGATTCCTACAACCTCAGCAACCTCTTTCGTAGAAAGCTTCGAGTACTGCTCCAGTGGGAGCGCAACATTTTCTGCCAGCGTGAGAGCGCTCCAGAGCGCGCCTGCTTGATACAACACTCCAAATGTTCTTTGGATGGCTTCCATTTCTCCAGGCGACGCTTTTGAGAAATTTCTGTCGTGATAGTAGACCTCGCCTTTTTCGACCTGTTTCAGGCCGATCAGATACCTTAGCAACGTGCTCTTGCCACAGCCGCTTCCTCCCATGATCACCATTATCTGTCCTTCCTGAACGGTGAAAGTAATTCCGCTCATGACGACATAGGATCCGTAGGCCATTTCAAGGTCGTTGACTCGAATGGCTGGACTGGAATTCCCAGACTTGCTCGCACTCACACTCACACTCAGTAAGCTTTGATCACTTCCTGAACGACATCGATCAACGCATCTGACGCAACGATCCAGGTGATTGAATCAACGACCGCAGAAGTCGCAGCGTTCCCAACCGCGGCAGCGTTGTTGCCACACTGCATACCTCGTTGGCAGCCTGCCATCGCAATGATCGCACCGAAAACACAGCTCTTTACTAGTCCGGTGACGACATCTGACATGCCAAACGAGCCGATGGTTTGATTCCAATATTGGACCCAGGTGATCTTGAGCATCCCGATTCCGACGCAAGCGCCCCCCAGAATACCGATCAGATCTGAATAAAGGACCAACAGCGGCATCATCAAGAAAAGCGCTCCCAGCCGCGGCGTCACCAGAAAATCCATCGGGGAGATCGCTAATGTTTTGAGTGCATCAATTTCCTCTGAAACCTTCATGCTGCCGATCTGGGCGGCAAATGCAGCGCCCGTGCGGCCGGCAATAATAACTCCGGTCATGATCGCACCCATTTCCCGGGTCATGGCAACGGCCACCAGGTTGGCAACAAAGATGCCCGCACCAAACTGTCTGAGCTGGATCGCCCCAACAAAAGCGAGAATTAAACCGGTCAGAAAGCTGATCAATCCGACGATGGGCAGGGCTTGGGCACTGCACTCCTCCATTGTTAACCAGAATAGGCGCCAATCGAAGGCTGCCTTGTGGCGCAGCATTCTTCCAAGACTCAATACCGCCTCGCCGGTAAAGGCCAACGTTGACAGCACACCGTCCTTGCCTGCCAGCACAGCGTTCCCCAGCATAGAGAAAAGGGTCTGTTTAGGCTGCTCCTTACGGCCTGTTTTCCTTTCCGGCACTTCCTCTGACAAACCGATGAGGCTGGCGACATTGGGCGGGAGGGTCTCTCGGCCAAACTTGACTTTATGCCCACGGCACCATTCTTCGACGCGGGCGACGAAGATCAGCAAACTTGTGTCCCACGCTCCAAGGTGCGTGCCGTCGAATTCGACCGAAGTCACATCGCCTTGTTTATCCAGGCTGGATATTATTTTTTCGACGTCTCCGTGCTGAACCTGTCTAAGGTTCCAGTCTCCTTCGAGGGTGATGACGATTTTGTCGCCCGCCTTGTTAACAGTGGCTTTAGAGGGGGATGCAGCGATATCAGATTCCATCAGTAACACGCGTTGGGGTCAGGTCGTCTTCGCCTCCTCACGCTCTGCTTCCTCTTTCTCAGGTCGGGTGACCATCTTGGTAGCAGTGTCGTAGTCCATGAGCCCGGCATAACGACCCCAAGCGATCATCGTCTGCAAGATCTTTTCTGGATTTTCGTACGGCAACGCAACCGAAATATCTTTCAAAACGGTTTCCTCATCGATTTCGTCCTGCACCTCGAGATAAGCTAGAATGATATGGAAGAGACGGAGTTTCTGGACCTGCTCTGCGAAGATCGTCTGACGAGTCTCGTTATCGGCAGTGATAAATCGTTTACCAAGCTCGGTGAAATGGACCTCATCTTTCGGAGTATCCACGAGCTCTAAAATCTCGGCTGCTTTGACGAGAGCAATTGTTTCGCCAAAGTCCTTTCCAATTTCGTTGGCCAGGTCGTAGATATCGTCCAAGTCAGGATTATCCTCGATAATACTTAACAGTCCTAGAATCTGCCCGACCGGAACACACGGAATCGATTCCATACGACTTCGCGCCCGCGAAACCGGTCGTCCCGAGATAGGTGGAGGTTCCGGCGGGATATCTGGCAGCGCTTGCATTGTGATTGTCTGGTGAATCACTTTCACCAACTGCTGAAAGCCTGGGTCATTCGGGTTTCGAGGGTACGGTAGATGATTATCGAGAACCAGACCGAGGCGGCCAGGATGCGGAAAGAGAATGCAGATACGGGTCGCCATTTCGACCGCCTCTTCAATGTTGTGTGTCACCATGAAGATGCTTTTCAACGAGGTAGCCTGCTTTTGCCAGAGCATCACCATCTCGCTGCGAAGATTCTCGGCCGTTAAAACATCAAGCGCGCTGAAAGCTTCATCCAGGCAAAGAATCTTCGGTTCCGAAACCAACGCGCGGGCGATCCCGACCCGCTGTCGCATACCTCCTGAGATTTCTCGCGGATAAGCGTCGTGATAGTTATCAAGGCCAATCAGGTCGATCGCCTTATCAACAGCGGCCTCTTTCTCGGCCCGCGGTAGTGGTTTCACCATCAACCCAACCTCGACATTCTGTTGAACAGTTAACCATGGATACAAAGCGAAAGTCTGGAAAACGATTGAGGCATAGGGATTAATTCCCTCCAGTACTTTGTCATAGACCAGCACACGCCCGCTGGTCGGCTGTGTCAGGCCGGTAAGGCAACGCAAGAGGGTTGATTTGCCTGAACCGGACTGCCCGAGGAGGGCGAGCAGTTCGCCTTCCTGGATCGCCAGATCGATTTGATCTAACACTTTGAGTTCCCGGCCGCCAGCCACCGTGAACATTTTACTGATGTGGCAAAGCTCAACGATCGTCTGGCGTTCGATCGCAGCAGGTTGCGGAGTCTCAACAGTGGCGGTTTCCATGATGCTCTAGGCCAGGTGAAAACGGTGTTCAGCGTAGTTGTAAAGGCGTCTGCAGGCTATGAGTTGAGACTGTGCACTAGCTTGGAGAATCATTTCAACGCCAAAACGAGCGCACCTACGACAATTAGAGCGGCGCCAATTCCTTCGCGAAGATCAAGCTTCTCCCGCAGAATTAACATACCCAAACCGATCGCGACGACCACACTTAACTTATCGATGGGCGCAACTTGGACACTTCGCCTACTTGGAGCGCCCGAAAATAGCATAGCCACGACAGACCGGTTGCCAGTCCCGACAAGACTAGCATAATCCAGGCCTTCTTATCGATCGCCGCGATCGACGATGCCCTCGTCGTGAAGATCGCGATTCCCCAACTGAAAACGAGGATGACGCTGGTGCGGATAGCGGTAGCCAGATTCGAATTCACATCTGCGACACCGATTTTTGCCAGGATGGCAGTCGCTCCCGCAAACAAAGCTGAGAGCAACGCCCAGAAGAACCATTCCATGGGCGAATGATAGCGTGAGCAGATGGGCTTTGGTAGGGAGAAGGTAGCGGCGCCTACCCGAAAGCATTCGGGGTTACCGGTTTTCGGTTTTCAGTTTTCGGTTTTCGGCTTTCGGTTGGTGCGCTGGTTGCGGGCTCAGAAAACGGTGTTTGTCGCTCTGGCGGTCGTCCTATTTCGGGGAGCCGATAAATAATTGGCGCGCCTGATGGACCGATGCCCACCGGACAGTCACCAGAAATCTGACCCTACCCAGCAAGGGGCCAAAACATTAATCGTGACTTTCGAGCACGGATTTGCTCGAGACGAATCGTAGGAAACGCGAAACGCGAAACGCGAAACGCCAAACGCCAAACGCGAAACGCCAAACGCCAAACGCCAAACGCCAAACGCCAGAGGCTTGAAGCATTTAATGGAACGAATCAGATTGTGACGCCTATGCCTCTTCGCGTGTTGATTCTGTTCGCGCATCCAGCATTCCAAAAATCGCGGATCAATCGCCGTCTTCTACACGCTGTCCAAGGAATGGAAAACGTAAAGATCCATGACCTGTACGAGGAGTACCCAGATTTTCAAATCGACGTAGAACGGGAGCAGCAGCTGTTGCTCGATCATGATTTGATTGTTCTTCAGCACCCTTTTTTTTGGTATAGCAGCCCGGCGCTGATTAAGGAATGGGAAGACCTCGTTCTCGAGTATGGATTCGCTTATGGACATGGCGGAACGGCCCTAGCGGGAAAGCGAATGCTCTCTGCGATCACAACTGGTGGCCCCGAAACAGCTTACGGCAGAGTGGGCTACAATTATTTTACAATTCGTGAATTCCTGACCCCTTTCGAGCAGACGGCGCGCCTGTGTCACATGGAATATCTCCCTCCATTCGTCGTGTTTGGTTCTCTGAAGTTGTCCGACGAGCAGAAACTCGCCGACCATGCTGCCGATTATCGGCGGATGATCGAAGGTTTGCGGGACGAACGATTTGATCTGACGCAGTCTCCCTTGCCGGATTTTTTCAATGCCATTTTAGCTACACAGACCGACCTAGTTTGAACGATGGAATCCGAGGGTCTCCTTTTTCAAGCTTTCATCTACCTGCTGGCCGCAGTGGTCACGGTACCGATCGCCAAGCAACTTGGTTTAGGATCAGTCCTCGGTTATCTGCTGGCCGGTGTCATTGTCGGCCCCCAAGCGCTCGGGTTGGTTGGTCACGGCGAAGGCGGCGTCATGCACGTAGCGGAGTTCGGGATCGTGATGATGCTCTTTCTGGTCGGCCTCGAGCTCCGACCTAATCTGTTGTGGGGCTTGCGCGGGCCAATCGTTGGATCGGGCGGATTGCAGCAGGTGCTCACGACCATCGCGATTGCTGCTATCGCGATGTTGTTGCGGCTGCCAATCCAAGTTGGGCTGGCAATTGGAATGATCTTTTCGGCATCGTCAACCGCGATCGTTCTACAAAGTCTGAGCGAACGGAATCTTCTGACAAGCAAGGCGGGCAGAACCTCTTTCTCTGTGCTCCTTTTTCAAGACATCGCGGTGATTCCGATCTTGGCGATTCTTCCCCTGCTTGCTGTATCGGGTGCCGGTGCCAAAACCATTGACTCAGGGCCACCCTGGCAACGAGCATTGGTGATTCTTGCGGTCGTGCTTGCGATTGTTGCAGGTGGCCGTTTCCTGATTCGCCCCGTCTTTCGTTATCTCGCCAGCATTCAATTGCAGGAAATCTTTACCGCCGCAGCTCTGCTATTGGTGGTCGGTATCGCTCTTGCCATGCAAAAGGTCGGGCTATCCCCTGCTCTCGGCACATTCCTAGCGGGAGTTGTCCTTGCCGAAAGCGAATATCGCCATGAACTGGAATCCGACATAGAACCATTCAAAGGTCTACTGCTTGGATTGTTCTTCATTTCCGTCGGCGCCAGCATTGATCTTCGCCTGATCGCTCAGTTACCGCTCCTGTTCGCGGGCCTGGTCCTTGGACTGATCGTAGTAAAGTTTCTGATATTGCTGGCGGTCGGCAAGCTATCGAAGCTCGAGCGCAGTCAAAACTTTACTTTCGCCTTAGCCCTGGCGCAGGGAGGTGAATTCGCGTTTGTCCTGATCTCGTTTGCCGCGCAGAACCAGATTTTCGATCAGCGTTTAGGCAACATTCTTGTCGCTACTGTGGCCCTGTCCATGGTGGTTGCTCCGTTCCTCTTCACGATGAACGACAACTTCGTTCAGCCGCGATTCTCTTCCCGATTGCCTGAACGGGCACCAGACGAAATTGATGAAAAAGGAAATCCAGTGATCCTGGCAGGGTTCGGCCGATTCGGGCACATCATCGGGCGCGTACTCAATCTCCAAGGCGTCAAAACGACCGTACTCGACCTGGACGCGGAACAAGTGGATCTAGTCCGGAGGCTTGGTTTGAAGGTATTCTACGGGGACGCTTCTCGCTTAGAATTGCTGCGCTCGGCAGGTGCAGAGAGGGCGAAAATTCTCGTGCTGGCGATCGACGACGAGGAAAAGTCGATGCAGATGATTGAGACGGCGCGAAAACATTTTCCAAACCTGACGATCCTCGCCAGAGCGAAAGGGCGCGATCACGCTTACCGGTTGGTCCGCGAAGGGGTAGATCACATCTTCCGCGAAACTTTAGGCAGCGCGCTCGATGCCGCAAACGCAGCCCTTCGTCTTTTAGGCGTCCGCGCCTATGAAGCGCGCCGCATCGTTAACGCCTTCCGAAGATACGACGAAGAAGGAGTACGCGAGCTGGCCCAGTACAGCGATAATCCGGACGAACTCTTGTTGCGAGCTCGTAAGCGAATCCAGACACTGGAAGAGTTGTTCGAAAATGAACGACAGCGTGTGCGGGGCGCCGACGTAGGCTGGGATCCGCCTAAGCCCGAGTAGCGGCGCTGACGGCCCCGAATGCTTTCGGGGTTGGCTGTCTTCCTTCGACCGTCAACCGTCGACCGTTTGTAAGATGCTTACCGAATACTATTTATTTGGCCATTACTCTCGTTCTTCATCCATTTGCGGCCACGAGATCGAGAAAAGCGCGACAACAAGGATTAAAAATACTTAACCTTAATCGGGTGGAAATCTCTGTCCGGCAGAGTAGCCTCATAAAGTTTTTTAATATTCCGGGACGGACTTCTTTAACATTGTTTCGTCCAACGTGTGCCCCCGATAACCGGCAGTGCTGTTCCTGGCGACCACGCGCGGGCGTTCCGACGTATTCGTAACACGAAAGATATTGTCGGGGTGGATTGACTCAAAAATAATTGCGGCTCTCATGATGAATAACTCAATGCTCGGCGGATTACTCGGCGTGGTCCTCACAGCCGGCCTCCAACTCCTGATTTCTGCGAAAGCCGAGGAGATTTCCGCTTCCGGCCCAAATTCGATCAGCCAAGGGACGCCGCGGGATAATAAACGCCAGTTACCGAAAAGTCCGGCGAGAACCAGAATTGGCTACTCCATGTCCACTGGCTAACACCTCAATGCAATGAAATCGACCGCAACACAACTCGGCGCTGCGGATAGCAAACGCTCGTTTAACTGGATCGATCTGCTAATCTTTGCCGGCGTTTTGGGCCTGTTATGGAGCATTCTCCAGTTTGGAGCCGGGATGATGGTGCATTTCGATGCCGAGTCCCAATCGCTTCCGATATCCACCCATATTCGGCATATACCGTACTACGCCGGACGAACCTTGCTTCGGATGTGGATTGCGTTCGGCTTCTCACTGATCTTCACGTTTGCTGTCGGTTACGCTGCCGCGAAGAACAAAGTAGCTCGCGCGATCATTCTCCCGTTCTTGGACATCATGCAGTCCATTCCGGTTCTCAGTTTCCTCACGATCACTGTCACCTTTTTTGTCGGGCTCTTTCCGGGAAGCCTTCTTGGCGTTGAGTGCGCAAGTCTTTTTGCGATTTTTACCGGCCAGGTCTGGAACATGACGTTTGGGTTCTACCACTCGATGGTGACTGTTCCCCAGGATCTGCAGGAGGCGGCTACTAATTTTCGACTTACGCGTCTTCAACGGTTCAGGAAGCTTGAGGTGCCGGCTTCCATGCACAGCCTGATTTGGAACGCCATGATGTCTTTTGGCGGCGGATGGTTTTTTGTCAGTGCGAGTGAAGCGATCACGGTTTTGGGAAAGAACATTCAGCTGCCGGGCCTGGGCTCATACATGGCCACAGCCGTGAGCAACGGCGATAACCGGGCAGCGTTTTGCGCAATCGTTACGATGCTTGCCGTTATTTTAGCGACCGATCAGCTTGTTTGGCGTCCTTTACTTGTGTGGGCTGATAAATTCAAAATTGAGCTGACAGAATCAGCCCATCCCCCGACTTCCTGGTTTTATGATCTGCTGCGAAGAGCTTACATTTTCGATTGGATTGGCGAACACGTGCTGGTCCCGCTTGGCGCTCTCTATTCTGACCTTCAACTGAAGATTTTAGCTCAGAAAGACGAGGAGCACCTAAAATCCAATAAGGTTGGCAGATATGTCTGGGGAGCCATCGGAATGTTACTTCTTTTGGGGCTTCTCTTGGAGGTTATTTCCGGCGTCATAGCCGGATTCAACGCGGTATACCAGCACGTCTCTCTCAACGATATCTTGAGAATTTTCGGACTCGGCTTCTTGACACTACTGAGAGTTTTAGCGGTGACGATTTTAGCGACCCTGATATGGACGCCGATTGGCGTTTGGATCGGTTCGAAGCCACGGGCGGCCCAGGTAGCTCAACCCTTGGCCCAAATCTTCGCGTCATTTCCGGTGAACATGACCTTCCCGTTAGTAGTAGGGCTGTTTATTCGTTTCAACATCGACATGAATTGGGGGTGCATTTTCCTGATCGCGATGGGTACCCAGTGGTATATTTTGTTCAACGTGATCGCCGGAGCAATGGCGATTCCGAACGATCTGAAGGAAGCTGCCAAGAATTTTGGACTCAGGGGGTGGCCTCTCTGGAGAACTTTGATTCTTCCAGCAATATTTCCGTTCTGGATTACCGGGGCTTGCACTGCTGCTGGCGGTGCCTGGAACGCAACGATTGTCGCAGAGGTCGCCAATTGGGGTGATCGTCACTTGGCGGCGACTGGACTCGGCGCCTTCATTTCAGAAGTCAGTCAAAAGGAAGGTGGCACTCCATTGCTGATTTGCGGGACCGCTGTGATGGCGATCTTCGTGGTTGTAATTAACAAGTTGATTTGGAGACGATTGTATAGTTACGCTGAGCACCGCTTTCATCTCGATTAAACTCTAATGTCAACCGAGCTCACATCGCTTCCGAAGATCGCAGGGACGGAAAGTCCGGATAACCCCGAAAGCATTTGGGGTAATCGCCGCCAGCTAGATGCTCTCGGCGTGGCCGACTAGAGCTCGATAGTCGTGAAGAATACGTTTCACGCTGAAAGTGATCGCGGAGACCTGGTTCTCAAATGGCAAGTGCGCAGGCGTGCGAATCACTATGCTGAACGGATGCGGACGGACAGATTCCAGATTGTAAAAGGCGTGCCTCGCCCGGTCGGGACCAGGAAGCAATTGGATCGGTTCGCTCGAAAGAGGAACAAGTTTCTGAGCCAACTCAAGCGCCGGCCATAGAACCTCGGTCGCAATGACCCGGCTGGAGACGCAAACCTGCAACCCGGAGATTGGTTCATTTCCTCTGACCGCAATCACGCCGTCCAATTCGTTATTACTTAATTCCTGTTCAAAGAAATGGATCACAGGATCACCGCTTTGCCGCCAGAAGTCGTTTTCAAAATCGCGTTCATCGGCTCGTCCGGGCGGGTTGGCAAACGGATAACCAAAGAGCGCGTAGTCTTGCGCCAGCCAGGGAGCCAAATCGAGCTCCACTAAGATTTTGACGACGGCCGCCATGCTGATGGTGTCTCCCGAATCGAGACCACCCATCAAACCGAGCCGGATCGGGATACCGCCGCCTCTGGGACCAATTAAGACGTAACTTGGTATCGTCCGCCGGTGCAGCGCGACGGTGCGCCATCTCACGAGACTCGGAGAATCATCCGCTAGGACTTCAAGCGGACTCCATGTTTGATCAGGGAGTTCCGATTGTTTCAATGCGGCGCGTTGACCGAGAGAAGCAGAGAAAACAGTGTTCACGAATTCCTCCTGTTGTTTTAGCTAATCTGATGAGAACGGAGAAAGCATAGCGGAAGATAGGACAATGTCTACTAAAATAATAGGGATTTAGTCGCGCGCTTCCAGATTTTGCGGGTGAGGTTCTGGATTAATCGTGACTTTCGACCCCGAATTTGCTCTCAAAGAATCGAACGAAACGCGAAACGCGAAACGCGAAACGCGAAACGCGAAACGCGAAACGCGAAACGCGAAACGCCAAACGCCAAACGGCGAACGCCAAACGCCAAACGAATGCGCGTACCGGAAATCACGTCAAATGGCAAACACCGTTCTTGCCTTCCTGGGTCATTTGCATGTTGCAATATGGCAAAAAGCGAGGTAGCGGGTAGCAGCACCTGAGCTTCAGCTAAGAGCGTTGACCTTTAACGTAGTCCTTGAATCATTAAGGAGTGCGTGTAAGATGCGCGCTTAATTTTGAGTCCATGGTACATGATAAAGCAGGGGCATCGACGCTCCTAAGCGAGGCAATCTCGAAGGCACAGCGGCATTTGTTTGGCCTCCAGAATCCAGATGGATACTGGGCCGGCGAGCTTGTAGTCGATTCAACTCTTTGTTCCGACCTGATGACGTTTATGTATTGGTCGGGCGATGTTGACTTGGACTTGCAGCAGAAATGCATTGAGCACATCCTGGGTCGACGGTTGCCCGATGGCGGATGGAATATTTATCCGGAGGGGCCGTCGGAAGTGAATGCGTCGGTCAAAGCCTACCTCTCTTTGAAGCTGGCCGGCTATTCGGCTGACGACCCGATGATGATCCAGACTCGCGAGCGGATTCATCAACTCGGGGGAATGGAGAAGACTAACACCTACGCGCGACTCTACCTGGCATTGCTTGGCCAGGTGCCGTGGGAAGCCGTTCCGACTATCCCTGTGGAATTTCTGTTGTTGCCCAGATGGTCGCCGATCCATATGCACGCGGTCTCGTCCTGGACTCGCGCAATGATTGTTCCGCTAGCGATCATTAATCATTATAAACCAACCCGGCAGCTGCCACCGGAGTGCCAGATTCGCGAACTCTTTTTAAATCCGGAAGTAGCGCTCCACACCAAGGCATCTGGAATGCGACAACTTTTCCTGGTGCTCGACCGGTGGTTAAAACGGGTTGAGAAAAAAGGTTCACTCCCTTGGCGGCGTAAAGCACTCAAAGAGGCGGAAAGCTGGATGCTCCAGCGCATTGGTGAGGGTTGCGGGGGTTTAGCGGCGATTTTCCCGGCGATCCTCAACTCGATGATCGCGCTGCGTTGTCTTGGGTACGATCGGAATCACCCGGTCTACAAAAAAGCAGAAAGCGACTTCCGCGAACTCTTCGTTGAAGATGAAGAGGGCTTCCGAATTCAGCCGTGTCTTTCGCCCGTTTGGGATACGGCAATCACGGTCACTTCGCTGGCGCGAGCAGGTTTCACGGCTGCAAATCCTTCTATCAAGAAGGCGAACGATTGGCTTTTGGCGCGCGAGGTTCGAAGTGCCGGAGATTGGGTAGCCAACGTTCCTGGCGTGGAACCCTCGGGGTGGGCATTTGAATTTGAAAATCCCTACTATCCGGATGTGGATGACACGGCGATGGTTTTGCTGGCCCTTACAGAATCCGGGCATCGGACCGATCCGGTTGTTCTCAATCGCGCAGTTCGCTGGCTGCTGGCGTTCCAATGCAAGGATGGAGGTTGGGCGGCATTCGATAAGGATGTGCAGAACCCGCTCCTGGAAAATGTTCCGTTCGCGGATCATAACGCGATCCTCGACCCGAGCTGCTGCGATGTAACGGCGCGCGCACTTGAGGCATTGGGTAAGCTTGGATTCCGCAGCAATCATCCGGCAATCGCCCGCGGCGTCGAATTTCTAAAGAAGCAGCAGGAGCCTGATGGTGCCTGGTTTGGCCGTTGGGGAGTCAATTATATTTACGGAACATCTCAGGTTCTGCGTGGACTCCTGGCAATCGGCGCAGACATGAACAAACCTTGGATCCAGCGTGGACGGACTTGGCTGGAGGAGCATCAGAACGCAGATGGTGGATGGGGCGAGACAGTTGCTTCATACGATGACCCGTCACTCCGCGGCCAAGGTACAACTACCGCATCGCAAACGGCGTGGGCGCTCCTTGGTCTATGCGCTTTCCCTGATGTCGATCGTCCCAGTGTACGCGAAGGAATCGAATATCTGATATCGAACCAAAACCCGGATGGCTCGTGGAGTGAGACGCTGATTACCGGTACCGGATTCCCATTGGTCTTCTATCTCAAGTACGACATGTATCGGAACAACTGGCCGCTGATGGCGCTGGCCAGATATCGGACCAGGCTTGCGGAAGCGGCTTCGAGATCAGCCGAGCGGGAAGCTGTCTTGGAGACGGAGCGCGGCGAATTCTCTTTCGCCTCGAGTCGGCAGATTCCGAAGACAATTTAGGAATCCGGGCTGAATTATGGATAAGCCACGAGTACTCGTCGCAGATTCCATTTCTCCGAAAGGGGTTGAACTGCTGCAGGAAGGGGGTCGCCTGCTGGTCGATGTCAAGATCGGCTTGAAGGAGCCTGAGCTAATATCGATCGCCGCCGACTACTCAGCGATCGTCGTACGGTCGCAGACAAAGATCACAGCGAAAGTCATTGAAGCCGCGAGGAAACTAAAGGCGGTCGGCCGAGCTGGAGTCGGTGTTGATAACGTGGACGTTGACGCGGCGACCCGGCGGGGAATCATCGTCATGAACACGCCCGGCGGTAATACCGTATCAACCGCTGAGCACGCATTTTCGCTGCTAGTTTCAATCGCGCGTAATATTCCGCAAGCGCATGCCAGCGTTAAAGCGGCAAAATGGGATCGGAAAAATTTCGAGGGAGTCGAGTTGCACGGGAAAACGATCGGCGTTCTTGGAATGGGACGAATCGGCACCGAGATCGCGCGGCGCGCCATCGCGTTTGGGATGCGTCCAGTTGCGTACGATCCTTATCTCTCCCCTAGCCGCGCACGCTCACTGCAAGTAGAGCTATTTGAAGATCTGGATGATGTCCTGTCTCGCGCCGATTTTGTGACGTTGCACATGCCGCTGACTGCCGAGACGAAGCACTTGATCGACGCTCAGCGACTGGCCAAAATGAAACGGGGCGCGCGGATTATCAATTGCGCTCGTGGTGGTCTGATTGACGAGCAGGCGCTGGCTGATGCCCTTCAGTCCGGCCACATCGCTGCTGCTGCCCTCGATGTTTTCGAGACCGAGCCGCCACCATCGGAATTTCCATTGCGGAATTTGGAGAACGTCGTCTTCACGCCGCATCTGGGCGCATCCACAACTGAGGCACAAGAAAGTGTTGGCATTGAGATCGCCGAAGCAATTCGAGCACTTCTGCTGGATGGAGTGATCCGGAATGCTGTGAACATTCCGAACATCGACGCAAAAACACTCGCCGTAATTGGACCGTATTTGGACTTCGGCGAACGACTCGGTCGTTTTCTCCGCCAGATTGCGCCGAAACGTTGCGAGAACCTTCTAATCAATTACAGCGGCAAGGTAAACGAATACGAAACCGGCCCGATCTCGCGCTATATTCTAAAAGGCTTTTTGGAAGAAGCCGGCGGAATGGAAGTCAACGCTGTCAACGCGGGCGCGTTGGCTCAGACACTTGGATTGAAAACGATCGAAACGAAAGAAAGTGTTACCGGCGAATTCTCCGATCTGGTCGAGCTACAGGCGACAGGGCAAGGAGAAACGGTCTCAGTAGCCGGCACCTTTATCGGCTCTTCGCCCCGGCTGGTTCACATCAACGGACGTCATGTCGAAGCGCGACCGGTCGGTGTCTTGCTGCTTTTAGAGAATCTCGATGTTCCAGGAATCGTCGGTCAGATCGGGACCGTGCTGGGAGACCATCGAGTCAATATCGCAAACATGTCACTGAGCCGCGATCATCCTGGCGGAGAGGCATTAACGGTATTGAATCTGGACACCGCTCCTGACCAAGAGATTATTGCGGCGATTCTGTCCAATCCAAACATCAAGAGCGCTAAGGTCGTGCAGTTCTAGAATCGCGCGCTGATAGCGCGCGGTTATCAGTCGACGGTCTACCGTTTTTCCGTCTACGGTTACTACTTTATGGCCGATCGTCGGCAGGGCCGAGCTTCAGCTGTGGGCCGCCCTACACCGGCTCGTATGGTAACCCGTGCGCTTCTGCTACGGCTCGATTCCGGACTTTGCCGTCCATCACGTTGATGCCGCCGGCCAGCGCCGGTTGTTTCTTGATCGCACCTTGAACTCCCCCTTCTGCCAGAAATTCGACATACCTGGAGGTGACGTTGGTGAGAGCCTGCGTAGCAGTGCGCGCGTATGCGCCTGGCATGTTTGCCACACAATAGTGTATCACCCCTTCCTCGACATAAGTTGGATCATGATGGGTCGTCGGGCGCGAAGTTTCGCAGCAGCCACCTTGATCAATCGCAATGTCGACCAGAACACTCCCGGGTCTCATCAATCGGAGCATCTCGCGAGTGATCAACCGCGGTGCTCGCGCGCCAGGAACCAGCACTGCTCCCACCAAAAGATCCGTTCGCGGCAGGATCTCCAACAGATGCGCTTCGTTTGAGTAAAGCGTGTGGGCGGTATGCATCGTAATGTCGAGAAACCGCATCCGCTCGACGTCGACCTCGAGAATAGTGACATCCGCACCTAAACCAGTTGCCATTCGTGCGGCGTTGATACCTGAGGTGCCGCCACCGATGACTACGACATTTCCCGGTAGAACTCCCGGAACACCACCGAGCAACACGCCGTTTCCTCCACTGTGCTTGGCCAGAAAATAGCCCCCCACAATGATCGACATACGTCCGGCGATCTCGCTCATCGGTTCAAGCAAAGGCAGACGTCGATTGACCTCGACCGTTTCATAAGCGATAGCCGTAACCCCTGACTGAATCAGTGCTTCCGTCAGCGGCTTGGTCGCTGCCAGGTGCAGGTAGGTAAACAGGATCTGACCCTTACGCAAAAGCGAGTACTCAGACTTGAGCGGTTCCTTCACTTTCACGATCAGGTCACCCTGGTGAAAGATTTCTTCGTGAGTTTGCGAGATGGTGCCACCGGCGGCCTTATACTCTTCATCCGGGTACCCCGCCCCAGCGCCTGCTCCCTGTTCAACAAAGACCTGGTGCCCTAACTTGGTGAGCTGATAAACGACCGACGGTAGAACCGCGACGCGATGCTCCTGCTCTTTTATCTCCTTAGGGACGCCGATTTTCATGCGCCTTAACCTGTTGCCGTTTTTTGCCGGCCTAAGCCAGCAAAAAAACGCCGACATCGCCGTCAGCGCCGACACCGCCGGCATCTGAAGCGCTTCGGAAAAGTCTACGAGTTGCATCAATAGAAAAGAGCTAGCCACAAAATGTGCAACTTGATATATTTCAGTTGTGAACAGTTTAGCAGGATCGAATCAAGAAATTCGCGGTGCGGGTATTTGCGCTGATTGACCATATTCCTGAGAGTCCGAAAGGGACTCGTCATCCAATATCAGCTTGCTCAGGCCGCCTCCTCTGCAGCGGCTAACTATCGAGCAGCGCAACGTTCTCATTCCAGAGGGGAGTTCATTTCGAAGCTCAGTATCGCCTTTGAAGAAGCTGACGAGTCTCGTCTCTGGATCGAGTTGCTTGTCGAGGCAGGTATGATCCCGCAGCGACTTGTAAGCGATCTGCTGAAAGAAGGGGACGAGCCTTGCGCAATCCTGGCTTCCTCGCGCAATACGGCCCGAAAGAACTCAGAG
>JBKPCS010000019.1:0-17742 GCA_046727495.1 bacterium
ATTGCGCCCTCGCCTCTTTTACCTTTCCGTAGGTGGACAAGCCGTCAAAGATATTCCAATTGCCCGTGAGTCCCATGAACCACCCCTGAAGTGTATTGCGAAGATTGTTCGATTGAGGGTTACTCCTTTGTTCAAGACCGACATTCGCCGAAATTGTCGGCTGGAATCCGGCCGCCTGAACCGTAATATTTTCAACCTGTTGGAGAATACTTGACCGTTGCGCCTTCAGGAAAGGTCGATTGGCTCGCGCGGTGATGAGCGCTGAACTCAGATCATATTTAATCGGCGAAAATCCAAGTTGACCAGCGACCGGCAACGGCTCGTCTGTCGTATATTGGCGATCGGCCGGAATCCCAAGTGTCCTCGCAAGATTTATCTGAGCAATGCGATAATTGTTCCGTGCCTGAATCAGTAACGGGCGCTGGTTCTCTAATTGGCTCTGTGCCTGGAGAACGTTAAATTGAGGTACGGTGCCTGCTTCGAATCGGCTCTTCTGGTCCGCTAATTGGCTCTCCAACAAGTTCACTGACTCTTCCTGCACCTGGATAAGGGCTTTATCTTCCAGGATCGTATAGAACTGAGTGCGTACAGTCGAAACAACCTGATCAATCGTGTCTCGCAGTGTGTAGTAGGCCGAATCTTCTGCGATCCTCGCTTGTCTCCGAGCCGCGATGGACGCGCCGCCGTCCCAGATTAGCTGAGAGAGCGTCAATTGTACCTGCCAGGTATCGAGGGCCGAGGTGGATACGGCCCCCGTGAACGAGCTCAAGGGAATACCGACGACGTTCGTTGTCCCGTTGGGATTAATTATCAACGGTTGACCGCTCCGAACGGCTAGCAGATCGAAACCCGATGGACCCCGAGAGGTCTTTGGTACCAGCGCAGGATCAGTCTTATTAGCTGAAGCAGTCGCAGTCAGGTGTGGAAGCAGGGCTGACTGCGCAACGTAGACTGCGCCTTTCTGAAGCTTTAAAGTTTGTATCTGTCCAAGAATCGAAGGGTTCTGCTTAAGCGCCAAGTCGACGGCGTCGTCCAAGGTCAACAATTTGTTGCGGTAACCAGCTGTGGATTCTCCGGCTACCAAAGAACAGGTCATCCCTGCAATGGCTAAGGCAATGAGTCTCATTCTGTTTTTTGCAAGTTGTCACAATAGTCCGCGATCTTACGGTAGATCTGGAGCCAGGCTCTGCCTTCGTCGGCCGTGAGATAATCCCGTAAAAGCGTCGTTATCTTGTTTATGATGTCTCGACGGATACCGGCGACGAGAGCGGACCCCTTCGGTGTAATTTGGACCATGACCTTGCGCCGATCGTCCGACGCATGGGCACGCTCAAGATAACCCAGTTTCTCGAGGCGATCCACCAACCCTGTGGCAGCTGCCGTGGAATGCCCCATTTTTCCCGCAATCCCGGACATAGTGATAACACGCTGCTTGTCTAAGCACCCCAGCAGGAAGAACTGCGGAAACGAAACATTCCCCCTAGCGAGCTCTTCTGAGAGATTCAGAAGGAATCGCCGCTGCAACTTCATTGTTACCTCGGCAATTTCTGCTGCTTCACCCTCGAGTTCGGCCCTGGCGGCTTGCTCGGTTATCACCATAGGCATCTAAAAGGTTAATAGCATTAAACTATGTGCGTGATTAAAGCACACCCGATTTGCTTTGCAAATCCGCGCGCCTCCGGCGCGCACTTTCAGCGCGCGGTTCACGGTCGACCGTCAACCGTTGGCTTGCCTTGCAATCGCGGCGGTAGGGTCCGTATTTATCGTGACTTTCGAGCGCAAATTTGCTCGCAAAGATTGGTCGAAAAGCGAAAAGCGAAAAGCGAAAAGCGAAAAGCGAAAAGCGAAAAGCGAAAAGCGAAAAGCGAAACGCCAAACGCCAAACGCCAAACGTCAAACGCGAAACGCCAAACGGTCGACGGTGGACATCAGCGCTGAAAGCGCTAATGGTCTTGCTGTATGGCCTACAAAAATGTTCAGCCCCCGGCAGGAGAAAAGATTTCAGTTCAAAACGGCAAACTCCATTGTCCGGATCACCCGATCATTCCATTCATCCGCGGCGACGGCACAGGACCCGACATCTGGGCGGCAAGCGAGCGCGTGTTCAATGCTGCTGTGGAGAAGGCCTACAAAGGATCGCGCAAGATCGCCTGGTTCGAAGTCTTCGCCGGAGGAACCGCAAAAGAACGATTCGACGATTGGCTTCCTGAGGACACGGTTACTGCTTTCAAAGAGTACCTGGTCGGAATCAAAGGCCCTCTTACGACACCAGTCGGCGGCGGAATTCGTTCTTTGAATGTCGCCTTGCGCCAGTTGCTTGACCTCTACGTCTGCCTGCGGCCGGTTCAATATTTCCAAGGTGTCCCCTCGCCGGTGCGCCGGCCGGAGGCGGTCAACGTGGTGATTTTCCGCGAAAACACCGAGGATATTTATGCGGGTATCGAGTTCCGCGCCGGAAGTCCGGAATCACAGAAATTGCTGAAGATACTCGAACAAGAGTTTCCCAAAGATTTCGCCAAAATTCGCTTCGGGACCGAGACAGCTACAAAGAGTTTTCTTGCCAACGAGCCGGAACTCGCCAAGCCCCAGGTTGAGGTGGGTATCGGCATCAAACCAGTGAGTCGCCTCGGTTCCAGCCGTCTCGCCGCGGCGGCGATTCGGTATGCGATCGCGCAAAAACGCAAATCGGTCACGTTTGTGCACAAAGGAAACATTATGAAATTCACGGAAGGCAGCTTCCGCGATTGGGGCTATGAGCTGGCCGACACGTTGTTCGGAAGCCAAACCTATTCGTGGGCACGCTGGGAACGAACCAAGAAAGATAAGGGAGAGGAAGCGGCGAACGACGAGATGAAAGCGGAGTTGGCAGAAGGCAAGATCCTGGTCAAAGACGCAATTGCCGATATCACTTTACAGCAGGTACTGACGCGACCCGAGGATTTCGACGTGATCGCTACATTGAACTTGAATGGCGATTATCTTTCCGACGCCCTTGCAGCCCAGGTTGGCGGAATCGGGATCGCTCCGGGCGGGAACATCAACTATCACACTGGCCACGCCATATTTGAAGCAACTCATGGCACAGCACCGAAATACGCCGGCCTGGACAAGGTCAATCCAGGATCAGTTGTATTATCAGGGGAAATGATGTTACGGCATCTCGGATGGGGAGAGGCGGCGGACCTCGTAATCAATGGCTTGAACAAAGCGATCGCCAGCAAAAAAGTGACGTACGATTTCGCCCGTTTGATGGAAGGTGCGACCGAGATCAAATGCTCGGAATTCGGCGATAATATTATCAGTAATATGTAACGCCGTCCGTTTCGCGTTTGGCCTTTCGCGGATCCGCGAGCGGCAGGGATTAGGCTGATCCCGCAGTGGCGGGACGGACGGTCACGATTTATCGTGACTTTCGAGCGCAAATTTGCTCGCAAAGACTGTCCGAAACGCGAAACGCGAAACGCGAAACGCGAAACGCGAAACGCGAAACGCGAAACGCGTTGACGGTGGACGGTTGACGGAAGACGGTTTAAAAGGGAAAAATCGTCCCCTAATCACCTTGTACCCGACTCCTTGGCAGAAAAAGACTCTATGGAACGCGATCACAGCGGTGTCGCTGTTGGTGATTGCTGCAGCGTTCATTTTCGCCGTTTACGTGGCGACCCGAGTGCTGACGTTTCTCCAGCCGCTCTTGTTGCCAGTGGCAGTCGCCGGCGTGCTGGCTTATCTGCTTGAGCCGTTGGTCACCTGGCTAGCCCGTCGCGGATTACCTCGACTTCTGGCAGTCATCATTGTTTTTGCCGTGTTCGTTTCGGGCGCCGCATTGACGGTGGTCGGCGTCGTTCCGTCGATCTACACCGAAAGCGTCAAGTTCTCTGCAGCGCTCCCCGGTTATCTGGAGAATGGCTGGAACTCATTAGACCGGTTTCTCGAGCAGAATCTAGAGGGTATACCGCAGCTGGGTCCGAAGGTACCGCCGGACGGCGCAACATCGCCCGACAATGCGAAGGACCGGTTTGAACGATACCGCAACAATCCTTACGTACAGCAATCGCTCCAATACCTGAAAGAGCAGCTTCCAGAGCTGGCGCAGCGGACGTGGGCAGTTGTACAATCAAGCCTTACCGGAGTTTTCGGCGTCTTTGGTTTTCTGATCGGTCTTTTAATAGTTCCAATTTATCTCTTTTTCTTTCTGAAAGAGAGTCCACGGATTGCTCACTCCTGGAGCAACTACCTGCCGCTGCGCCGATCGGAATTTCGGGACGAAGTAGTGCTCGTGTTGACTGAGATTAACGGATATTTGATCAGCTTTTTTCGCGGTCAGCTGCTGGTCGCCCTGATTAATGGCGCGCTGACCGCTATCGGATTGTCTATCCTTGGGCTGCAATTCGGTTTTCTGATCGGACTCGGATTCACTGTTTTCGGGCTGGTTCCTTATGTAGGTTACATCATCTGTTATATTCCAGCAGTGCTGATCGCGTTCGCGCAGTTCAATGACTGGGCTCATCCGCTTTGGGTCACCGCCATCTTCTTCTTGGGTGTTGCACAGATAGATGGATTAGTCACGACACCGCGGATAATCGGCACATCCGTTGGACTCCATCCGATGACGGTTATCGTTTCCGTCTTCCTGTGGAGCCTCGTGTTGGGAGGTTTGCTTGGCGCTATTCTCGCGATCCCTCTTACCGCGACGCTGAAGGTGTTGCTCCGTCGCTACGTCTGGGAACGCCAACGCAACTTGTTCTTCCAAGACGAGATAGAAAAAGACGACGAAATAGAAATCGCGACTTGATCTCGCGACGCGGGATCAATTCCCGGTTGTCGGTCTACCGTCGACGGTCTACCGTCCACCGTTTGTTCTTGCAGCGGATCTAGAGCTGTAGAGGTGAATAGGCCCTGCAGCGTTCCACATGCCGAGGCCAATATTATCGTGACTTTCCAAGGGAAATGTGTCCTTCGAAATCCCAGAAACGCCAAACGCCAAACGCCAAATACAGCGGTGGACGGTTAACGGTGGACGGTTAACGGTGGACGGTTAACGGTGGACGGTTAACGGTGGACGGTTAACGGTGGACGGTTAACGGTGGACGGTCGACTATAAAACGGCGGCGCTGAACGCGCCGCCCAAACGACTGTCTCAGTTTTGATTAATTATGATGACTTCGACCGAGGCTATTACCGTGGAAGTAAAGAATAACGGGCAATGGGTGCGCGCCGTGCAAAATGAGATATCCCGCGTAATTGTGGGGCAGAAGTATCTCATAGACCGCTTGCTTATTGGCTTGCTATCAAATGGACATGTCCTCCTCGAGGGCGTGCCCGGACTCGCAAAAACGCTTGCAGTGAAGACGTTGGCCGGATGCATCCATACTCATTTTCGGCGGCTCCAGTTTACACCTGACCTTCTTCCGGCTGACATCCTTGGCACGATGATCTACAACCCGCGGGACGGCGATTTTCGTCCCAAGCTTGGCCCGATCTTTTCTAATCTTATTCTCGCGGACGAAATCAATCGCGCGCCAGCAAAGGTTCAAAGCGCTTTGCTGGAGGCGATGCAAGAGCGGCAAGTTACAATCAGTGAACAAACTTATCCACTCTCCGATCCATTCCTGGTGCTTGCTACCCAGAACCCGTTGGAGCAGGAAGGCACCTACCAACTTCCTGAGGCCCAGCTTGATCGCTTCATGCTGAAGTTGAACATCGGCTACCCATCAAAAACCGAAGAGCGCAAAATTCTTGATTTGATGGGAACCTCGGCGCCGGATCTTTCGGTGCAAGCTGTCGCCTCGCCAAATGATGTGATTCGTTCACGCGAAATAGTAAACCGGGTCTTCATCGATGATCGGGTCAAAGATTATATCGTCGACATTGTTTGGGCGACGCGATCGCCCTTAGAGTATCAACTTGGAATGGAAGGCCTGATCCGGTACGGCGGCTCGCCGAGAGCTACGATTTACTTGACGCTAGCCGCCAGGGCCCATGCATTCCTTGAAGGACGTGGATATGTCACTCCTCATGACATAAAAATGATCGCCCCGGACGTTTTGCGACACCGGGTTACAGTCAGCTACGAAGCCGAGGCGGAAGAAGTCAGCAGCGAAAGCATCATTCAGAAAATCCTCGCCGGCCTGCCAGTCCCATAGATCATATAGGTCATATGGGTCCTATCCGTCCCATTTTCTCGCATGCAATCAGTCCCCGAAATCCTGAAAAAAATCCGGAAGCTTGAGCTTCGCACGCGGCGATTTGTGGAGACCGCGTTCGCTGGACAGTATCACAGCGTCTTTAAGGGCCGCGGAATGAACTTTGATGAATTTCGTCAATACGACTTTGGGGACGAAGTCCGAACGATTGACTGGAACGTTACAGCTCGGATGGGAGAGCCGTTCGTTCGGAAGTATGTAGAGGAACGCGAACTCACCGTCATGTTGCTGATCGATGTCAGCGCTTCAGGTTCTTATGGGAGCGTCAGCGCGAGCAAACGCGAAATCGCTGCGGAAGTCTCGTGTCTGCTCGCCTTTTGCGCCATCCGCAACAACGATAAAGTAGGGCTGCTGTTGTTTACCGATCGGGTGGAGTTATTCATTGCTCCGCGGAAAGGACGTAGTCATATCCTGCGGTTGATCCGCGAGATTCTCTATTTCGAGCCGAAAGGGAGAGGGACAGCAATTCATCAAGCGCTCGATTTCCTGAATCGGGTGACAACTCGCCGCGCGGTCGTTTTCTTGATTTCGGACTTTCAGACATCGGGCTATGAGAAAGCGCTGACGGTGTGCAGTCGTCGGCACGATCTGATCGCTCTTCCGATCGAAGACCCGGGCGAGCGCTCCTTACCGAACGTAGGCATCATCCGACTGCAAGATCCGGAGACTGGTATCGAATATGAGATCGATTCGTCGGACAAACATCTCCGGGTAGAATTTCAAAATCAGGCAGAGAAAGAGCGCGCGGAACGCGAAGCTCTCTTTCGAAAGATAAAGATTGATTCGGTTTCGCTGCAAACCCACCAGGAGTATTTTCCGGTATTGCGATCGTTCTTTCTTCGCAGAGAGAAACGGCTGAGAAATAGATGATTCTGTTATTCCTGGCGCAATCGGTAACCAATTCAGCGGATCAGATCGAAGATATCCGGCCGCTGTTGTCAGTGGACGACTCGCTGCAGGTTGTTATCTGGCTGGCTATCCTGTTACTCATGGCCGTTGCAGCGTATTTGCTCTGGCCAAACCCTAAGCCTCAGCCGAAACAGCCACCGTTGCCGAAGCAGACGGCAATGGAACGGCTTGCGGCGCTGCGGGAAAGGATCTCGACGACCCCAGGCTATAACCTGGCGGTTGAGATCTCAGATATCCTACGCATATTCGTTGAAAACCATTTCGGAATTAAAACCATTCGGCGAACCAGCGTCGAGTTCCTGACCGATCTATCGCGTACAGCGCGGTTCGATCAGACGCAGAGAGAAAGCCTGCGCCACTTTGTTGAAACGTGGGACGCAATCAAGTTCGCCGGCGCGACAACCCAAACAAACGAAATTCAACGATTGTTTCAGGAGGCTTGGACGTTCGTGGAGGGGACGAAGTGAACTTTCGATTTGAGCAACCATTGTTCCTGTTGCTGGCCTTCGTACCGGTAATCCTGTTGCTGTTGCGAGAACGTCTGCAAAAGCTGCCCAATATTCGATTCGCCGCTGCGCGTCACTTTGCTAAGATCGCTGCCAGACAACATTCGTGGTCAAAGATTATACAGGACGTCTTGTCGGTCGCTGGTTGTATCTGCTTGGTCGTCGCGTTGGCGCGACCCCAATTTGGCAGCGCCACAAATCGGGTCAGGACAAGCGGGATCGATATTATGCTGGTGCTGGATGTTTCGCTATCGATGTTGTCAGAGGATTTTTCGATCGGGTCGCAGCGCGCCAGTCGTCTGGAAGTAGTGAAGCAGGTGACCGAAAAATTCATTCAAGGGCGACCCAGCGACCGAATCGGTTTAATAGCGTTCTCCGGAAGGCCCTATCTGATTAGTCCGCTCACGCTCGATCATCAATGGCTGACCGAAAATCTGGCTCATCTGAATATTCGGCGGGTTGGCGATCGGACAGCGCTCGGATCCTCGCTGGTAGAAGATGGAACCGCCATCGGCTCCGCGCTGGTTACCGCGGCAAATCGGCTTCGCGATAAACGGGCTAAAAGCAGAGTGATTGTTCTTCTCACCGACGGAGACAACAACGCGGGCAGCGTTCCCCCACTCACGGCCGCAGAAGCGGCTGCCGCAATCGGGATCAAGATCTATACAATCGGCACCGGAACGAATGGGCTGGTCCCGTTCCCCCACTCAGATGGTTTCGGGAATACATACTACTCGCAGGAACTGATGCCGTTCAAAGAAGATACCTGCCAAGATATTGCACGAATCGGTGGAGGCATTTTCTTTCGGGCGGTCGATACCAAGGGGATGCAGTCGATTTTCAGCGAAATTGACCGGCTGGAGAAAACGGAGATCGAGGTGCAGCAATTCCAAAACTATGAGGATGGGTTTGGCTGGTTCCTCGGTGTCGGCCTCGCCTTTCTAGGCTCAATCTTCGTGCTGCGAGAAACTGTCTGGAGCAGAGTACCATGACGTTTGGCGAACCATATTGGCTGCTGGGGTTATTGTTCTTACCGGCATTGATTTTGCTCTGGACTCGCAACGACGGACGGACGCGCGAGCGCTTGCAGAAGCTCATCGCCGCACGCCTTTTGCCCGGCCTAAGTGATTCAGTTTCAGTCAAACGCCGTTTCTTGAAACGCGTTTTCTTTCTGGCAGCGCTAGGCTGTATCATTGTTGCGTTAGCGCGTCCTCAATGGGGTGTTCACCAAAAAGATTTCACCCGGCGCGGCCGGGACATCATTTTAGCCATCGATACGTCGAAAAGCATGATGACATCGGACGTCGCGCCCAATCGTCTGGCGCGAGCGAAGCTGGCCGCCCAGGACATATTGAACGCGATGAAAGGCGATCGTTTCGGTCTGGTCGCTTTTGCCGGCACAGCGCAGGTCCAAGCTCCCTTGACTGTCGACTATCAAACAATCGTCGAGGCGATCAGCCAGCTGGATACCAAGACCGTCGATCGCGGTGGGACAGATATTTCGTCTGCTATCCAGTCTGCTGAGTTAGCTCTCGGAAAATCGGAAGACACCCACCGGGCACTCGTTCTATTTACCGACGGAGAAGACCTGGAAGATGATGCGGTTGCAGCTGCTAAGCAGCTTAAGGGTATCCGGATTTTCACCGTAGGGATTGGGACCGCAGAAGGCGCCAATATTCCTGTCGCTCCCGGAAGCAACCAGTTTCTCCGGGATCGCCGTGGCGAGCTGGTTAAATCCCGGCTGGATGAAAAGCGTCTGCAGGAAATTGCAAGACAGACAGGCGGTTTCTACGTGCATCTCGACTGGACTGCGATCTCCCGGCTCGTTCAGGACGGTCTGCGAGGGCTGGGTGAATCGAACATCGATCAACGCTCCGCCCAAATTCCCATCGAGCGCTACCGCTGGCCCCTGGCGCTCGGGTTAGGGCTGTTCCTCGCTTCGCTCTTCCTGGGTGATCGGAGAAACGCCTTCGCTAAAGCAAAAGCAGTTACGGCGCTGGGGATCCTCTGGTTCGGATTAGCGCTCAACGCACAAGCAATAGATGGCGCCGAACAATACCGCCAAGGAGACTACGAAGGCGCCTTACAAAGTTTCCGTGAGGAGCTCAAAAGAAGTCCGGATTCGCCCGTGGTCAATTTCAACACAGGGAACGCCGCTTACCGACTCCACAAATATGACGATGCGTTTGAATCCTACTCAAAGGCCATGTTGAGCAACGACATGAACATTCGCGAGCAAGCGTATTATAACGCCGGCAACGCACTGTTCATGCAGGGGGACGAGAGCCAGGATATTGAACAGCAACTGACAAGCTATTACGACGCGCGCTATCAATATCAACAAGCTCTGAATTTGAATCCGCAGGATGCGCAGGCAAGAAAGAACCTCGCCTTGTTGGAAGAGCGGATCAAACAAGCAGAAAAAGAGAAACAGGAGCAGGAGAGCCAACAAAAACAACGCCAGCGAAGGCACCCGCAACAAAAACGGAACCGGCAACAACATTCTCAAAACCAGAAGAAGGACCAGCAACGAGGCGATCCTCAGCCGGGCGAAGGCTCTGGCGACGACCAGCCGCAGGACTCGCAAGATCCTTCGGATTCTGAAAACAATCAGCCAGAACAGGCGCCGACTCCCGATAAGAAAAAGCAGGGAGACCTTCGTGAAATGGCGCCGTCAGAACAAGAGAGGCAACACGCTCAAGCGCAGCCGACTCCTGGACAAATGTCGGAAGACGAAGCTCTTGGATTATTGGACTCACTTAAGAGTGAAGGTGACAGAGTTGATCTGTTGCATCATCGAAATGATCGGAGGGTATTGCGTGATTGGTAGGAAGACTCATTTATCTGCAAACTTCTCGAGCTCGAGCTCGTTCTCGACAACTGGAGTCAGAGCGATTTTGACACGATTGGGAAGGTCACGACTCTGGCGACAGAGCGCCGCTCTCCAAATGCTTTTCGCCGTCGCGGCCCTCTGCATCTTTGCACGTCCCGTCATCGCGCTGCAAAACGCCTCCGAACCGACTGTCACCGCGGCTCTTTCGGACGGACAGACTCGGATTAACGATGCTGTTACGCTAACGATTACGGTGAAGAACGCGCGAGTCGCCCGGCCGCCCGCAGTGGCAGCCGATGGCTTGACAATTAATTTTGCCGGTACATCAACCCAGATCCAAACCTTTAACTCTGAGTCCACCAGCTCGACCGTATTCACCTACATTGTCACTCCAACCAAGACTGGAACCCTGGAGATTCCACCAATCGAGGTAGCAGTAGGAGGGAAAACATATCAAACGGAGCGGCTCACTCTCAAGGTCGACGGAGAACAGCAGGACAACAGTACGCATCCCGCAGGCGAACGCTATTTTGGCGAGCTGGTTGTCCCAAAAGATTCGGCATACGTCGGGGAACAGGTCCCGATCGAGCTCCGTTTCTATTTCGATCAACGAGTCAGCTTCCAAGCGTACCCGCAAGGTCAATATCCGCTGATCGAGGGCGACGGATACGTTACCAAGAAATATACTGAGCCGGTCGAGAAACAGCTTCAACTCAACGGCAAGTTTTATCACGTACTCGTATACAAAACTGCTCTTACCGGTGTTAAACCCGGAAAACTCGATCTCGAATCAGCCAGCCAGCAGTTCCTCATTTCCGCGCCATTCGGATCCAAATCGATTCCCGGCTTTAACGATCCGTGGGACGACTTTTATCAGCAGCGCGTCGTGAACATCAAAACAAACAACACGTCGATTCAGATTAAACCGTTGCCGGAAGCCGGGCGTCCTCGATCCTTTTCCGGCGCGGTGGGCGACTTTACCGTATCGAGCGTCGCGACACCCGACAAGACCAAGACTGGATCGCCGGTCGATCTAAAAGTGGAAGTTCGGGGACTTGGAAATTTTGATCGCATGGACTCACCGACTCTCACAGGCACTGACGGCTGGCGCACGTACGGACCTTCTTTTGAAACCCAGACCTTGGACGATGTCGGTCTGAGTGCCGTCAAAACATTCCACTACTCCCTAGTCCCGGAGAAACCTGGGATTCAGACGCCTAGTGTTCAATTTTCTTATTTCGATCCGAGACAAGAGAAATATGTGACACTCAACTCGCCAATTCCGAAGATTTCGGTCGAAGGCGAAGCGTTGCCGCAAACGGCTGGACCGCCGGACGCCGTTGCTTCTGAGAGCCCGAGAACAACAACCGTCCCGCGCTCTGCGCCCTTCGATGTACTCGATATCCATCCGAATAAAGGGAACTCGGCTCAATTCTTGCCAGTGGTGGCGCAAACGGGCTTTTGGGTCGCGCAAATCGTTCCCTTGGGCGTTCTGGCGCTGCTCGGGTTCGGTATATGGTTTAGTGAAACTCGCGTCAACAGTTTGCCGGCCAGGGTTCTTCGGCAGGAAAAGCGCACGCTGTGGCGAAAGGTCAATGCGTCCAAGGATCGTTCGGAGGTCTTGAGCGCGGCAGTACGACTGCTCGAATTGAAGACCTCGGGAGGCGGCCGGCGATCAGATGGTTCTATCGAGGACGTCCTCGCTCGAGCAGACCTTCCCAGCGATCTTCGTGGCGGCATCCAGGAGCTGGTCCGCACACGAGCGGAAGCCGTTTATGGCCACATGGGACAAACTTCGCTAAGCGAGGACGAAAGGAGTCGTATCCGGTCGCTCGTCCAACAATGGGAGGAGCTATGACATTTCGCGTTTCGCGTTTCGCGTTCCGCGTTTCGCGTTTGGAGCATCACGCCAAGCGTTCAAAGCGACTCCAATCGTCCCCATCCGTCGCATTGGTCCTATTGGTCTTATTGGTCCTATCCTGCCTCACCACCCCGCGGACTGCCTCGGCCGACGATCCTTGGACAACTGCGACACGAGCCTATCAGCAGGGGCGTTACGAAGAGGCAAAGGTGAACTATATCCAGCTGGTTCAACGTCACGACTACAGCCCTGACCTTTTTTACAACCTTGGAAATACCTGGTTTAAACTTGGCGACAATGGTCGCGCTGTTCTGAATTACTACCGGGCGCTCGCCCTGAAGCCGAATTTTGAGGAGGCTGACGTCAACCTGCGCGGCGTGCTTAAAGCGGTCGATAATCCAATCGCTCCTAGCCTGCGGCTGCAAGTGGCAACGTATGCCGATTATTTGTGGATCATTGTGGCTGCCAGTTTTTGGATTGCTGCGTTCAGCGCGCTGATTTCTTGGATTGCGAAGAGCAAACGGGTTTGGCGAATCAGCGCTTTATTGAGCGGAATCCTCTGTCTTATGTTTCTTTCGCTGGCCATCTGGGCCGGATTCGGTTTGAAAGATCGCTCGGCTGCGATCGTCGTCGACGCAATTGCTGATTTGAAGTACGGACCCGCGAACACCGCGAGAGCGATGGAGAGCTTGCACATCGGTGACCAGGTCTCTCTCATTTCAGAACGCGGCGATTGGAGTTTCTGTCGAACAAACAGCGGAACCGTTGGGTGGATTTTGACACGGAAAACCGAACACATTGTACCGGATATGTAGGGCGGCAGGCCCTGCCGCCAACACGCACAACCAAGGTGCGCGGTCGGCTGTAGCGCTGCCACCAATACAGAAGACAATCGTGGGCCACGGCGGCAGAGGCCTGCCGCCCTACAGCAAACCTCATGCGCGTTTTATTCATCGCAGCTCTGCTCGTTCTGACGCAAGTTTCAATTCCGGCCGACGATCCGGATTGGATCAGGTCGTTGACGACCAATAAAGGGCCTGGGCGTTTCAATGTTTTGCCGGCTGCTCATTTGACCTATCGCTTTGGTTGGAGTGGGATCCGTGCTGCGTGCGCCGATATTCATTTCTATTCCCCAAGCCGAAACCTCATCCGGCTTGAAGCAACGGGTGGGACCATTGGTTTTCCCCGAGCTTTGTTTAAGCTGGATGTTTACCACCAATCTACCGCCAACAGGGCAACCCTCAGGCCAATATGTTTCGTCCAAGAAGAACGGTATCGAAACGAGACCATTAAGACGACGGTGAACTTCGCCGAGGCAGAGCTGACCGGCATCCGAGAGAAAACTCCCAGCGACCATCCGGTGAAGCCGAACGTCTTCAAGTTCTCTCCAGTCTTCGATCTGGAGACCGCGCTACTCTGGGTCCGGAGTCAACCGCTGCAGACAGGTGATACTGAATCGCTTGTGGTTTGGGCTTCGAACGCACCATATCTGGCAACGGTGAAGGTGGTCGGAAAGGATACGCTCGACATTCAGGACGAGCGCAAGAGAGCGATCAAACTCGATCTGAGGCTAAAGCGGATCGACAAAAACATGCAGCTCAGAGAGCACAAGCTTTTCAAGAGCGGCCGCGGCTGGCTTTCCGACGATAACCAGCGTGTCCCTCTGCGCATCGAAGCAGACATTTTCATCGGATACGTTTTCGCCGAGCTCGAAACGATGGCGCTCGATTGAAGGGGTTCCGGGTTCCGGGAACGGAAGAACGCCGAAACCCGGAACTCGAAACCTCTTTAATCATACCAGTTTTCAGTGGTTGCCAAGATCTGACTTGTGATGCTAGGGGCTATTCCGCTTTTATTAAGCGGAATCATTCCCCCTATGACAAAACTCGTCAGGTTGTTAGTTTCTTGTACAGCCGCTGCGGCACTGTTTCTACCGATCAGCGGATCCGCCGAGGAAGGTAAACAGGTCTACTATTGGGTCTCCCATGGCTTACCTACCGACCCGGTCTGGACTTATTTTCTTCAAGGCGCAGAACAATGGGCCAAAGACACGGGCAACACAGTTCATACGTCGTTCCATTCTGGTGATGTGCCTTCTCATCAAGAGGCAATCCGAGCAGCGATCTCGGCCCATGCCCGTGGGATTGTTACCAGCACGCCAGACCCCGGAAGTCTAACCAAAGTAATTTCCGAGGCGCATGCCGCTGGAATTCCGGTGATAATCATGAACACGGAAGACAAAACGAGTGGACGCGACGCCTACGTAGGCGGTGACAACGTCGCGATCGGCCGCCGCTGGGCTCAGTACCTCGTCGATCACGGCTTTGTGAAGAAAGGCGACTTTGTCTGGATGCCAGTCGAAGTGCCAGGCGCGACCTACCAGAAGTTGGAAACGGAAGGTATCGATAGCGTTTTCAAGCCGCTGGGCATCACTTACGAGGTTACGGAGGCGACACTCGATCAAGCCGAAATCATTACTCGAATGTCCGATTACCTGACCGCGAATCGCGCCAAGATCAAAGCCATCATTGGTCTCGGGGACCTGGTTACTGGAAGTATCAAGCGAGTCTTCGATCAGGTTCGCGTGAAGGCTGGTGACATTCCAGTAGTCGGCTGGGGTAACTCGCCAGATACCGCGCAAGAAGTAATCGACGGTTATGTCAACGCAGCGATGTGGCAGGATCCTCAAGCAACCAGTTACATGGCATTGTCGATGGCATCAATGGCAGCCAGCGGTATCCCGCTAGGTTTTGATATCAGTGTAGGCACCCTTTACGAAAAGGCAAAAGCGCCCACTTATCTCAAAGTACTGCAGAGTGCGCCGCACAAATAGGGCTAGAAGCGGCTTCTGAGGGAACCGATGCGTACGAGTTCGCTCTTGCAAAAGATCTTTTCCAGCGCCGAGTTTGGTCCACTGATTTTGCTGATCGGAGAGATCGTGGTTTTTACTGCGCTCTCTCCCGCCTTCCTCTCAGCAGGCAATATCAGCAATCTGCTGGCCTTCACTCCGGAGCTTGGAATGATCACGTTAGGAATGACGCTCCTGATGATCGCGGGAGAGTTCGATCTCTCGGTCGGTTCGGTTTTCGGATTTGCACCCGTTCTGATGTGGACCTTATACAACACCCATTTCACATCGCTCTTAGTCGGGTTCCTCATCGCAATTGGAGTCGCTGCCCTCATCGGATTTGCCAATGGATGGTTCGTCACGCGACTGAGGATTCCCTCGTTTCTGGTAACACTCGGAATGCTGCTTGTCGTGCGCGGCACAGCCCTCTATTTAACCAGCGGATTCCCCCAGCGTACCTGGAGTGCTACGTCGTTTTTGACAAACGTAATCGCCGGAGAATTTCCACTGGGAGAGCTTCGCATCTATACATCCTTGCTCTGGTTCGCCGGTCTCGCGTTTCTGACGGGCTATGTGCTTACTGAAACCAAGACCGGCAATTGGATTCAAGCGTCCGGCGGTAATCCTGAGGCAGCGCGAGCACGCGGAGTACAAGTAGGCCGTACAAAAATCATCCTCTTCGTTCTGGCCGCAATCATTTCAGCCTACGCGGGAATCACAAGTTCGATCCGGGTCTCCGCTGCGAACCCAAATAGTGGCACCGGATACGAACTGGAGGTCATCGCAATGGTCGTAATTGGCGGAACCGCTCTTTCTGGCGGGCGCGGAACCATTATCGGAACAGTGATTGGAGTCCTGATTTTGCGGGTCATGCGAAACGGAATTGTGCTGATCGGCGTCCCGGGACTCGCTTACAATATATTCATCGGAGCTATCATTCTTGGAATGATGGCGCTGCATTCGTGGCTAGAGCGAAGACACTATGCAAGCAGATGAAGGAGGAGTGTGAGTGTGAGTCTGCGTGTGAGAGGCGAGGAATATGAGTGAGGAATTGGTCCGGATGGAGCACATCAAAAAGTTCTTCGGGCGCGTCCAGGCGCTCAATGATGTTACTCTGTCGATCCGCAAGAATGAAATCGTTGGCCTGCTGGGAGATAACGGCGCTGGCAAGTCTACGCTCATCAAGATCTTATCAGGCGCGCTCCGAGCGACCAGCGGCGACATCTATATTCATGGAGAAAGAGTCGATTTCAGAAATCCGAGTGACGCGATCGCGCACGGCATAGAGACGATCTATCAAGATTCCGCGCTTGTGCCCCAACTCTCGATCGCGCGCAATCTCTGTCTTGGACGCGAGCCGCTAAAAGGGCCGCGATTATTCGATCGACTTGACCACGGTGAACTGTCTCGGGTTGCAGGCAAGCTTCTCAAACAGGTCGGGATCGCGAAAGACATTCCGGCAACGACCCCGATCAGCGCTTTGTCGGGCGGGGAACGTCAGGCAGTCGCAATCGCCCGCGCTATGTATTTCGAGAGCGAGTTGATCATACTCGATGAGCCCACCAACAACCTGGGCGTCGAGGAAACTCGCGGGGTGCTCCAGTTTGTCCGAAACGCGCGCGATTCCGGGCACTCATGCATCCTCATTGCGCACAACATTTATCATGTGTTCCAGGTCGTTGACCGCATTGTGGTGCTGCGACGCGGGAAGAAGGTTGCTGACGACGTCGACCCGAAAGGCACTACGATTGATGCAGTCGAACGACTGATTACGGGGATGGCCCTGTAGGGCGGCAGGCCCCTGCCGCCGACACCTATTGTTTTTGCACTCCCTTGAACACTCGATAGCCCTTCCAGTCCACGAAATCGTCACGGGGTTTGGCGGCAGGGCCTGCCGCCTTACAGCGCTCCGTCAGGAGCGCATGATCGGTCTCGGGACTAGCAGCTGAAGCCGGCTCACCGATTGGTCACCAGCGATTCGCGCCCGTGTTAGAGAACAGACTGCGCGAGTGAGTTCGGCCCAGGGTATGGCGATCGTGGTCAGATGACGCGCTTCCGCGACGGGCGCGTTGTCGAATCCGATAACAATAGGCCTGTTTTCTCGGCGGTCCGAATAGATATCTAAGACTGCTTCGGCGAGACGATCGTTAACACAAAAGATTGCCGGGGCGGAGGCTGTCCGAATTTCTTCTCGATGCCTGAACGCATCGGCATAATACCATCCATCGGCATTGATGATCTTCGCCGAGGGCCAGACCGAGAGAAATCCTGAAACGCGTGAAATATTTCGCGCGTCGTTTTGCGGTCCCGCGACCACAACAATTTCATCTTGGGAAATTCCGCTTCTGTTTTTCAACCGCTGTCGAACCAATTCGCCCGCGATAGCTCCGCCGCACAAATCATCCACTCCAATCGAATCAATATAGGTCGCAGCGAGGCCCGGCGGCGGACGTTGATTCAGTACCAGCGCGTAGTGCCTCCACTTATGCAGCAGTCTGGCGGCATGCGGTGCCTCCCAGAGAATAGGAAAGCGATTTGGCAGAATTGCGGTATCTGCCCCATCCCAGGTCGTGGCGTGAGCG
>JBKPCS010000020.1:0-6156 GCA_046727495.1 bacterium
AACGGCCGTCTGATAGTCGATCAGGCCGTGCTGGAGATCGATCGTCAGGGAGTCCCATCCTTGCTGAGCCATGATCTCAGCCGAGAAAGTCGCAGGCAGAGTCACCCAGCCGTTGACCGCGTACGCACCATCTTGCCACAACGCTTTCAATAAATTTTCGCGCATAACGTCTGTTCGATTTCTTTCCGGAAATGTACCGCGCCGAATCGTGCTTTCTACTCTGGTTCCGGCGATTAAAGCCGTAAACGGAAGAGAAACGCTATCAGAACTCTTGGATCTTGGAAGCACCCGAACCAGCATTTGCTCCGCAGCTTTTTGGCAATGCTTGCCATCGCGTTGCTGGTAACATGCTGGTAACGTCCATGCATGTTCAACAACTTCCAGCCAGAAGGTAGATCAAGTGTTTAAGCCTATTTGGACGATGACGGACGGCGCTGAACATGCAATAATCGATCCAGGGGCTCGAATCCCCTTATCTCCAACCTCTGCTCCGCAAGCGCAGCTACGGTCCGCGCGACCTGGACCCACAACGTTCCACAAAACCAACGGTAGACGGTCGACCGTAACCGGTAGACTGTAAACAGCGGCGCCAACGGCGCCGCTCTCTTATGTCCCCAGAAACGAAAATCGCATTTATTACAGGAGCCGGCAGCGGCCTCGGACGATCGATGGCGCTCGCCTTTGCAAAGAACAATCACAAAGTCGCTGTCGCAGATATCAATTTGCCAGCCGCAGAAAAAACAGCCGACGAAATCCGATCGACCAAAGGTGAAGCAACTGCGATACAATTAGACGTTGCCAACGAACGCGAAGTCGAAGGCGCAATCGCCGAAACCATACGTTCGCTTGGCGGCATCGATGTTCTGATCAGCAACGCAGGAATCCAGGTTATAAATCCGATTGTCGACTTTACATTTTCGGATTGGCGCAAGATGCAGGCCATCCATGTAGATGGCGCATTTCTGCTGACTCGCGCCGCGATGCGACAGATGATCGCGCAGAAACGTGGCGGATCGATCATCTATACTGGATCCATTCACTCCCATATCGCGTCACCGAACAAATCAGCGTACATCGCCGCAAAACATGCCTTGTTGGGACTAGCCAAAGCAGTCGCTGTAGAAGGTGCAAAATATGGTATCCGTTCCAACACCATCTGCCCTGGCTTTGTCCGAACACCGCTGGTCGAAAAGCAAATTCCGGAACAGGCGATTCAGCTCGGCATCACCGAAGAAGAAGTCATAAAAAACGTCATGCTTCGAGCAACGGTCGATGGCGAATTCACGTCGCTGGAAGATGTGGCGAGCACCGCTTTGTTTCTGGCGACATTCCCGACCAACGCTCTAACCGGTCAATCGATCGTCGTAGCGCACGGGCATTTCATGCAGTAGCCGCCGGTCCCATCGGTATCCTACAGATGATGGCGGCAGGGCCTGCCGCCCTACTATTGCAGCCGCGATCTACTCATTTCCGTTGCCGCACGCTCTCCTTCTTTTCCTCTCGCTCCTCTGACAGACGGCGGAGCTCTGAACTGAGCTGATGCTTCAGGCTTTCAACCTCGTCGAACCGGCCCGCCGCGATCTCTTTCCGGATCTGATCTTGCAGCAGCAGCTCTTTCTCCGCGATCTTCGACTTATAAAGCGAATCAATTTCAGAAAGTTCGATCCGTTGTTCTTCCGTTAGCGGAACAGAAGGCGCCTCTTTTTGGAGACGTTCCATCGCAAGTTCATATGCTGATTTCATAAGTGACGCCCTTCATCCAAATCCATCACCTCGAAAGCTGACGCTCCTTCCGGATTCGGATAGGAAGTGTAGACATGTTCCTTAGCCCACTCAAGGATGTCGTAGCCGAGATTGCCGGGCCGCCCGATATCCGGCGCTAATTTATTCCATTTATCGATCCGTTCTTTGGTGACCGCTGGCTGGGCCAAAAACCACTTTCCCACCAGTTGATCGTCACCGCCGGAGCTACGCACAGCTTCGACAAACGTCTCCTTGGAGAGCTTGAAGAATCGAAGAAAAGTTCCGTCCATGGCTCTGCGATCGCAAAAGAACAGCGCGTAGTCGTTGGGCAATTCTCCTGAAATAAACAAGCGAGCCTTATCAACGAATCGGGCCAACCAGCAACAGTCCGCCAGCCTTTCTTGAGGGCGCCGGATATTCATATCTTGTCTAAGGCAACCTATTTCTTCTTAAACGTGATACGACCGTCAACGACATCCGCTAACACCGAATCGCCTTCCTTGAATTTTCCTTCCAGCAACTCCAGACTCAATGGATCCAGCAAATCTCGTTGAATTATTCGTTTGAGCGGGCGAGCGCCAAACACCGGGTCGAAGCCTTCCTTCGCGAGGAGTTTTTTGGCGGCATCGGTGAGCGTGAGGCGGAGGTTTCGCTGCCCCAGACGCTTCATGACCCTGCTGAGTTGGATATCCACAATGGTTACCAACTCTTCCTCACTCAGCCGATCAAAGATGATGATCTCATCGACCCGGTTCAAAAATTCCGGACGGAAATGAGCTCTCAGTGCGTCCATAACCCGCCGGTTCCGCTCCTTCCGATCGGTAACATCCAGAATATATTGGCTACCGATATTGCTGGTCATGATGATCACGGTATTTTTGAAATCGACCGTTCGCCCCTGGCCATCCGTGATTCGGCCGTCGTCCAGAACTTGCAGCAGGACGTTAAACACATCCGGATGCGCTTTCTCGATTTCATCGAATAAGACCACGCTATACGGTCTGCGTCGCACCGCTTCGCTGAGTTGCCCGCCTTCTTCGTAGCCGACATATCCCGGGGGCGCCCCGATGAGCCGAGCAACTGTGTGTTTCTCCATGTACTCGCTCATATCAGTGCGGATCATCGCGTTCTCGTCGTCGAAAAGAAATTCGGCTAACGCGCGGCTCAGCTCCGTTTTGCCTACACCGGTTGGCCCAAGAAAGATAAACGAACCGATTGGTTTATTCTCGTCGCCTAATCCCGCGCGCGCCCGGCGCACAGCATTTGATACCGCCGAAATTGCTTCTCTCTGACCGATGACCCGCTCACCCAGCCTTTTTTCCATGTGCACCAGCTTTTCCCGTTCGCTTTCGCGCAATCGGGAGACCGGGATTCCAGTCCAGCTGGAAACCACTTCAGCGATATCCTCCTCGGTAACTTCTTCTTTCAGAATCTGCTGCGATTTCTGTAGCTCGCCCAAGCGGCTGTTGATCTCGGCAAACTTCCGATTCAACTCCGGCAACACGCCATATTGAATCTCACTGGCCTTACCTAAATCTCCCCTCCGCTGCGCCTGCTCCAGCTCGGTTTTCTTCGCCTCGATCTGTTCCTGAAGTTTCCGTGATTCTTCAATAATCTTCTTTTCGCTTTGCCACTGCGCCTTGAGCTGGGCGCTCTTCTCCTTGAGGTCGGACAACTCTTTTTCGAGCTTCGCCTGACGTTGCTGGCTCGCCGCGTCTTTCTCCTTTCGAAGCGCCTGCCGCTCCATCTCGAGCTGCATGATCTGCCGTTCAATCTGATCAATCTCCGTCGGCATCGAATCGAGCTCGATTTTCAGCCGGGACGCCGCTTCATCCACCAGGTCAACCGCCTTGTCTGGGAGAAACCGATCAGAAATATATCGGTTGCTCAGGACTGCCGCTGCAACCAGCGCCGCGTCTTGAATCCGAACGCCGTGATGGACTTCATACCGTTCTTTCAAGCCGCGCAAGATCGCGATCGTATCCTCAACCGAAGGCTCATCGACCATCACCGGCTGAAACCGCCTCTCCAGCGCAGCATCCTTTTCGATATACTTGCGGTACTCATTCAAAGTGGTTGCGCCGATGGTCCGCAGTTCTCCTCTTGCCAGCTGAGGCTTGAGAAGATTGGAAGCATCCACTGCGCCTTCGGCAGCGCCTGCGCCGACGATTGTATGAAGTTCATCAATAAAAAGAACGATCTCTCCTTGAGAATCAGTGACCTCTTTCAGGAACGCTTTCAGTCTATCCTCGAATTCTCCACGGAACTTGGCTCCGGCAATCATCGAGCCGATGTCCATCGCGATAATACGTTTCTTTTTTAGCGAGTCCGGGACGTCGCCACTGACGATACGACGAGCAAGACCTTCGACAATCGCCGTTTTGCCGACGCCGGGTTCGCCAATCAGCACCGGATTATTCTTGGTCCGCCGGGAGAGGACTTGCATCACTCTTCGGATTTCGTCGTCCCGCCCGATAACCGGATCGATCTTCCCGCGACGCGCCGCCTCCGTTAAATCGCGTCCATATTTTTGCAGCGTCTGATATTTATCTTCGGGATTTTGGTCCGTGACCCGTTGAGAACCGCGTACGGAGACTAGCGCCTGCATCAGCCGGTCCCGTGTTACTCCCGCTTCGCGAAGGATCCTGCCGCAAGCAGTCTTCGAATCGGTCAACGCTAATAAAACGTGTTCGACGCTGACATACTCATCCTTCAATCCGGTCATTTCTTTTTCCGCGTCATTGAGAACAGCGCGAAGGTCGGCACTCAGATACTGATCAACGGCGCCGCCGGACACCTTCGGTCGTTTGGACAACTCCTGTTCGAGGCTCTGTTCAATTTGTTGCGGGCGAACACCGAGCTTCTCCAGGACCGGCCGGGCCAGACCATCGGGTTGGCGGAGAAGCACCAGCAACAAATGCTCCGGAGTGATTTCCTGGTTCTGCAGGTTAGAAGCCAGAGTCTGACTCTCCTGAAGCCCCTCCTGCATCTTCGCTGTGAGTCGATCCAATCGCATTTGAAAATGTACCCGAGGAAATCTGGAGCGCAAAAGAACGAGTGATTGCTACGATCTAGCCACAAAGAGCACAAAGATCACAAAAGTGCCCGACAGCCCAAAGGGTGATCAATTCGAGGCGGCAGACCTCTTTGTGCTCTATGTGTTCTTTGTGGCTAGGCCTTCTTCTGTGGCCCTTTCAGGGCCGCCGCAGAGGTGTCTGAAGCGCAAAAGAACGAGTGATTGCTACGATCTAGCCACAAAGAGCACAAAGATCACAAAAGTGCCCGGCAGCCCAAACGGTGATCAATTCGAGGCGGCAGACCTCTTTGTGCTCTATGTGTTCTTTGTGGCTAGGCCTTCTTCTGTGGCCCTTTCAGGGCCGCCGCGGAGGTGTCGGATAGTCCCTTTTACTGAAACGCTTCCAACCGCCTCAAAAAATCTTCGTAATTCTCCGCTTCACGGATCACCGAGTTCAACTGATCCAGTTTATCGTCATCCGAAGCGTGATTGAACGAGACTCTGCGTTGGCCTGAGTCCTGGCTGAAAACAACTTCATCCCAATGAATCGTCTGGATCCGCGCATTGAACCGCGCAACCGAGCGCCCACGAAAATAGGCTCTCGTCGTTTCTGGCGGCATAAAGATCGCGTCCTTAATCTCGTCCTCCTTCAAGATTCGGCGGATCTGCCCCTGGCGCATTAACTCATAGTGAAGACCCTGTTCCCAAGCGATGTTATGATACTCCAAGTCGATTGCTTGGAGCCAGGGATCCGTCCACTCGAGCTTTTCCGTTTCCTGAAAAGTATTGAGCAAATACTTCTTTGCGACCCAGTCGATTCGATCGGCACACTGCATCGCGTCAGTTTCGAGGTCGTTTAGAATCTTCTCCCACTCCTGAAGCACCCAGTTTACTTCCTGATCAGCGCGATCACAGTATTTTAGCGCTTTTGCTAGATACATTCGTTGGATTTCGATCGCAGAAATCTTCCGACCGTCTCGCAGCTCGATGATCCAATCATAGGTCTGGTCTCGACTGATTGATTTGGTCGCGTCAATCGGCTGCGCCACTTCCAACTGAGGCGCCTCATGTTTCTCGACTAATTCGAGAACAAGCGACATCGTCCCGAGTTTCATCGCGGTAGCGAACTCGCTCATGTTTGAGTCACCGAGAATGACATGGAACCTGCGATATTTTCCCGGATCGGCGTGCGGCTCGTCTCGTGTATTCACAATCGGCCGGCGGTTCATCGTATCGATGCTGACAAGCACACTAAAGAAATCAGCTCGCTGCGAGATCTGGAAAATTCCTGGCTGCCCGGTTGCACCCTCCCCCTCAATCCCCAATTTGCCCGCACCCGTAAAAATCTGGCGGGTGATGAGAAATGGAATGACGTCGCTGACGAGACGATCCCAGGG
>JBKPCS010000021.1:0-7483 GCA_046727495.1 bacterium
AAACGTGTCCCAGAGGCTCGACTGTGTACGCGAAGCTGCTCGTGGGATTCGTCGTTCACCACCCGAGGTGGGAGCCCGGTGCGTGAATCACGCCCGCCGGGATCTGTGCGGGGGGCATCCAGCAATGGATGTCCCTACCGCGATAGGCCTTCAAGGATCATTTGACTAAAAGAAAACGCTCCAGAATTCGATTACGGCTCGTTTTACTGGACGACTGGTGTTGGAAGGACCAGCTGCTCTGCTGTGCAGGATTTAGCCTACTCTGCCTAATAGTTCGCGCTCTCATCCACGACGAGATTTCGTTCTTTACCGCACTTTGTTTTCCGTTTCGTGTGGTTAGCCCTTAAAAGCCAGAAGACGTTACCCGATCGGGTTAGATGTTCATTTCGCGACGATCCATCCAGCTCGAATGAGCCGCTCGGTTAAGCGGCGACCGAGCACGCGTAACAGCTCGGCTTGTCGCAGCATATCGCGGCACGAACGTAGGAAAAACTTCCGCTTTCATCCAGAGCCGGGCCGGGAGCAAGCAGTGCTTATTTAGTTGATCGGCGGTTTCAAAGCTTTCGCAATTTCTTCCACGCGCGCTCGCTGCTGCGTCTCGAGTAGTATAGCCTGTATACTCTTTGTAAGCTCTTCTTGATCTCTTTTCTGCGCAGCCACGATACGATCTATAACGCCCGAAATATCGACGGTCTTTGGTATCGACGGCCACATCGTTTGGATAAGATCCTTTTCCGCCTCTTCTTCTGCTTTAGTCGCGTGCACCTTAATCTGTTTCAGTGCACTCGATAATGATTCGGTCAGCGTAATGCGACTCTTGTGCCCGACTCTTTCGGAGAACTCGTGTCGAAGCCATTCGTTTAGGTACGACTCACCAGTAAACTGTAGTCCGTAATCGCCATCGCGCGAAACAATGATAACAGATCGTCCGCTCTTCTTCGCGCACTCGAGGATCCATTCCCAATTTACAGCGTCACCGATCGAAGTATCCTTATCCTTTCGCGGAGGATAGCCCAGAGTAAACCTTCGCCGCGCCAGACGGCGAATTCGATAGCGTTCCGGTTTCGTACGATCCAAGTTAAGTTCGGACTTAAACGCGAAGACATCCTTTGCAGCCTTATAGACGGGGTCGTGAGCCCTAGGATTCTTCATCGCTCTACTCAGACTATCTTTGAGTACTTTCAAGCTTTGCTCGACCCGTACGAGCGCCGTGCTTAGTTTTTTTCCTTTTGGAGTATTTAAGAAAAGACCAGGAATCTCTGGACGCTCTTTGAGTACCAATTTTTGAAACGATGCTAACATCAACTTTTGTCGATTCTTCTGAAATTCCATTTCGACCTGACCAGATGTAATAATCCTATCGTGAATTGCGTGAAGCCGTCCAAGCAGCGTAAAATCGGCGCTCTTCATCGCACGGTAGAAATCGGGAAAGATGTTAGTATCGATAAAGAGCAAAGAGTCCTCAACAGACATCTAAGTCGCGAATCGTAGCAGCGTCCTCGATTTATACGCAAGCGTAACGTATCGCGTCCATCAGTGAGTTTTTCGCGCTCGATGCGCGCTGGTCGTCGAGATCCCAGCCTCGGCGAGCTCTCGCTCTTTGGTTAACTTCTTCCCACCTCTGGGAAGAAGTTCTGTACGCTGACCTTGTTCTTTCTCCAACTGACGCGAGAGCTCGCCGATCCGCATGACCGCTCGTCAGGCGGATCTCGCTCATCTAAACGCCGACGCCGCGATCCAGCAGCCAGCGCCGAAAGCGCTCGCTGACGCGATAACCAGTAGCGTACCGGTCGCGATACCGATCGGATGAAGTGTAGAAAAGCGCTCGTGTTCGTGACGGGCGCGCTCCTCATAGTAGAGACGTAGCTGCGTCAGATAAGCGACGAGAAACGTCATCGCAGCCGTCAAGACGCCAAGCGAGAAGCACAATAGCGCGTTCTTCATATTTGGTTGATGCGCGCCGGGAGACGCGTGCGAGGCGAGACTACCGAGATAAGCGAGAATGGCGACCGCCGTGCCGCCGTTAATTAGCAACAGCGCTTTAAGAAGCTCGATCGAGAGCGCGATCAGACCCTTAAAGGTTTCCTCGATATGCCACTTCCAGGGCCCATCGTTCTTCTTCTTCTGCTGCTCTAGATCGCTCATCTCGCTAAAATCGCGGACGGCGGAACCGCGGATCTTCTTTTTTGAGCGTCTCCAAGAAGCGATCGACGACGAAACGACGAAAGTCGTCGTAGGTCTGCGGAAACGGCAACGGGTCAGCCGAATAGATTTCGAGCAGCCGCCGATCGAGTCGCGCTCGTAAGACGCGCGCTTCGCCCGGTTCGATTTCTCTCGTGGAAGTTCGATGTCCGCGCACGAAGAGATCGAGTAACTCTTTGAACTCGGTCTCGCTGACCTCAGGCATGAAACTCGTAATGTTCGCTTGTAGCGCCAATTAGGTCTTGCAGTGTCGCGATTACGCTATCGAGGTTAAACAGTAGTTCCTGCGTAGGTAAGTCATCGCTCGGCTTAATCTTGCGCTTTAGCTGAGTCGCGAGCGCGAGCTGAGCCTCAAAGAGTTCGCGCTGAGTTTTCCAGAATTGCGCGATCTTTTCGCGATCGTACATCTGCGCGGTTAAGGTTAGTGCAGAATCGTAGATGACGCGCGCTCGGTCGTTTATCTGCGCCAGAAATTGCTCTATTATACGCACCTTCTCGGGCGGTAAGCGACCAGACGGACTCGCTTGCGCGACGATCGACTCAATTTGCTCTTGCTCGATTACCGGCATTTTCTATTTCTTCGTTCTCTTTCCTTATTGAGTACGTAACGCTAACGTTTAGTACTCCCTCTGTAAAAGCGAAATGCTCTATCGTTACGGCTATGCGAACCGAGCTCGTCTACGTGGCGCTCGACGACCACCGTCTCGAGCGCTTACTCGAAGCGAGCGAAGCGCTTAATCGCACCGTCGAAGAGCTTATCCAAGAGGCGGTCGAGCGGTTCCTTGCCCAGCGTCGCGGATCACACTAAAACGCGAAACACAACTCGTTTAGCGCGAAGAACTTAAGTAGTCATTTAGCACCGGCTTTTAGCACTAACGGTCTTTTTCGAGCTATTTTGCGTCGTAAGTCGTTTATTTCTAAGAATTTATGGCTAGAGGCGGAATCGAACCGCGGACACGAGGATTCTCAGTTGCGCGAGTAACGAGGCATGTTTTTGACGGCATCCAGATATTCCAATTCTGGCAACAAAAGTCGAGCCGTCCTGTACTGCATTTTGAGTATGAAAGTATTGACGCCGCGCCTTCGCGACAGAAGGCAAACGCGCGATTTAGCGCTTTTCTTTCGGAGACATTCTTTGGTAATTGCCAGGGGCGGAACGGAGGGGGCTCCAAGAGTCGACTAAAACCGGGGATTCGCACGATGGATTACCAACCGGGCCTAAAAGCGTTACTTGATAGTTCGACTATCTTGGTAAACTGGGCGTTAGCGCTTTTTGCAGGCTCAGCCGCTGCTATCGTCAGCACCTCTTTCGAGAAGCCCAAAAAGCGGCTCACTCGCTTGGTCTATTTTCTTTTCCCGACGGCTTGGATTTTTTTGGGATGCTCCCTTTGGGCTGCACAGAATATCTCCCGCCGCTATGTTGCAGCCCAGTTCTCGCACGATTCGGAAAATCTTAAAAAGCTCTTAAGCAAAGCAAACGACGACTTTGCTTTGCAGTGGAACATGCTGGCACTCGGACTGTTCGTTCTATGTGCGTGGCTCGTGTGGTTCATTGTGTGGTGGATTTGGTGGGCGCCCGATAAAGTCCAGAAAAGAGCGTCCACTTATGACCTCAATTAGTAGCCCTGTCGTTCCAAGCGCTTGAAGCGAGCTCGAAAGCAAATATGAAACCCAGATCTATCACCGCCCTAGCTTTGATCGTTACTAGTTTTGCCTCGGTCTGCACCGGAAGGGCAGCCGACAACGAGTGCGATTGCACGATATTTCCTTTCAAGCCTAATCCCGCCTTGCTTCGACCGTTGTGCGGTCATGCATTTGGCCATCGCGTCAGCCACTGACCTGGAAAAAATCTTTGGCCCTTCCTGCTGATGCCGCCAAGAGGGTAACTCACATTCCTCCGGACCGTCGTCCCCAGGCCCTGGTCTACAAGGCATTGCTGTCCGACTCAACTTATGAAGCGCTCCGGAAACAGATTCATTCCCTAACGGCTGACGACTTCGCCCGAGTCCGCGCCCACGCCGACATCGTGGGTCACTCCATCAAGCAACTCCAATGGTAATACCAAGCTGCTTTGTGAACGATCCTGAGTGCGCAAGGTTCCAAGCTTCTACCTAGTCATTGTGGAGGTGGGCGAGCTTCTCGGAACGACCTGGATGGTGGCGAACTTACCAAGCAGCTTCGCTGCCTGTCAACAACATAATATAAACACGTTCTTATAATATCATACAATGTATTTCATATGAAATAGGCGGAATGCCGAATGGTCCTTCGAGAGAATGTGCTGTACTTCTACAGCAGAAAATTCGCCGCCATAGGACCGCCAGTTAATCAGGCCCGAAAAAGGAGGACTGGGCCGACGTTCTAGGTGTTCTTTGAAGCGGATTCGAGCTGTGTCGTTAGAGGCATTCCTAGGATGAGTCGCGCTCGAGTGAGTGCCCCCTCAACATCCGCACAGATGTTCTCGCGCCCCAAACGATCGAAGAAACCGGTACGATCCATCATCATATACGGCTGCGTATGTGGCCCGCAAAGTACGAGATGTCTGCCGCGTTTGGTAAGCTTGTCATGCAGGCTCTCCAGCGCATTCAAAGCCGTGGCATCCATCGCTATCACTTCGCGCATACGAAGGATGAGCACCTCAGGCTCTTGGTTTGCCCGATGGAGTGCTGTCTCTAGCTTGTCAGCCGCTCCGAAAAGGAATGCACCAAAGATCCGATAGACGAGTACGCCTTGCGGCACCTCTTTCCCTAACAATGAATGCTGAGAGCCCTCCGTTTCGGTCGACTGGTCAACGGCGGTGATTTGGGTGGTCGCAGTCACTCTTTTTATGAAGAGTAACGCTGCCAGGATCATCCCAACCTCGACTGCAATTGTTAAATCGAAGACTACAGTAAGGAAGAAGGTTGTTAAAAAGACGCTGGCATCGCTTGCAGGATAGCGGCGCAGCATTCGGAATTCGTGCCATTCGCCCATGTTAAATGCGACAACTACAAGCACGGCACTCAGTGTCGCTAGTGGAATGAACTTCGCTAGTGGCGCAGCCGCGAGGATTATAAGAAGCAATACAGCAGAATGGATCATTCCGGATACCGGTGTTTGCGCGCCGTTCTTGATGTTGGCTGCCGTACGCGCAATGGCACCAGTCGCAGGGATTCCGCCAAAAAGCGGAGAACAGATATTGGCAATCCCTTGGGCGACAAGCTCCTGATTCGAATCGTGTCGATCGTCGATCATGCCGTCGGCAACGACAGCGGAAAGCAGGGACTCAATCGCAGCGAGAAGCGCAATGGTCACTGCAGGCGAAATGAGCTCCCGAACGGCTGAGAGTGAAAAATTAGGCATGTGAAACGGCGGCAGCCCTTGCGGTATGCCTCCAAACCTTGTTCCGATGGTCTCGACAGGGAGTTTCAGGGCCAACACAGCAATCGTCCCTAGAATTACCGCCACGATCGATCCCGGTATCCTACGTGCCCATTGTTTTGGCCAAGCCATGATCAGAACCACCGAACAACAGGCGAGTAGAGCCGTCGGCGGTTGCAACGTGTGGAGATGCGAAAACAACGACTGCGACCTCTCTATGAAATCGCCAGGCACTTTATCGATTTGAAGCCCGAGAAAGTCTTTGATTTGGGTGGAAAAGATGAGAACGGCGATGCCATTGGTGAACCCCATCGTTACGGGATAGGGTATGAATTTGATCATTGATCCCAGGCGAGATACCCCAAGCACAATCAGTATTACGCCGGCCATGATGGTGCAAATCAGGAGATTCTGGAGGCCGTACTTCACAATGATCCCATAGACGATGACCACGAATGCTCCAGTTGGGCCGCCGATCTGAACTCTTGAGCCCCCAAGTGCGGAAATGAGGAATCCGGCTATGATCGCCGTGAACAGACCAGCTTCCGGCTTGACTCCAGATGCAATTCCAAACGCCATCGCAAGTGGTAGTGCTATGATGCCCACCGTGATTCCAGCTCCGAGATCAGCAAGAAACTTACTGAGCGTGTAATCACGGAGACACCGGAGCAGTCGAGGCTGAAAATGTGGATATTGATCTGTCATCTGGCCGAGAATTTCTTTGTTTCGACCAATGCTAAAAGCCCAAGCTGCGGCCGGCAAGGGGATCCGATCAACGACTGCGTTTCGCTCCGCCTCAAAGGGACCAGAAAGCACAAAGTTTACGAGCTCCGGATCGCGCATCTTACGGACGATCCTGCCGCCGCGAAGCACGCCGGCGATTCGGCGGAAAAAGGAGCAGGTGAAACTCGCAACACTAATTTTTCAGCGCTTGCGTACATATGTTCATCTGATAGGGCTATGCACTTGAGTCAATCGGCCACAAGCTGTTGTGGTCTTTGATCGAGGCCAATGTGATCGGTTCGATCTGTATTGCGTAATGAGCGAGCCTGTAGAATAGCTTTCCGCGTGAGGCTGATTTACGGCGATTAAAACGAAACGTGAATTCATCGAGATAATCCCCTAGGTAGCGCTGGTTAATCGCTCCCTGGTGAGTTCCCATCAGCCATCGCTTGAGCAAGGAAATGACTCGGTGCACCCGGCGCAGGGCTGTACCCTGGCCGGGCTGCGCGATTTGCCGAATGTGAACGTAACCCTCCAACTGCGCATAGGCTCGCAGTCCGTCGGTGCGTACTGTGCTGCCCGGTTCAATGACTTCGTGAATGAACCCATGCAAGCTCTTGCGAGTGGAATCGGCTATGGGGCACAACCGGATTCGCCCGATGCCATTCCCGTCTTCTTCGGCTGCGACAATAATCAAGCTTTTGGGTTCCTGAAAACGCCCGCCGATGCTCTTTTGCTCTCTCCCCCAAAAAGCTTCATCCACTTCAACCACTCCACTCAACCGATTTCGGCCGGGACGCACCATCGCTCGGCGCAGTTTATGAAGTAGAGTCCAGGCCGTTTTATAACTGCCTAGGCCCAGCGCCCGCTGCAATCCCAAGGCGCTGACGCCGTTTTTGTGGCTGGTAACTTGCCACATCGCTCGAAACCACAAACTCAGTGGCAAATGCGTGTCTTGAAAAATAGTACCCGCCGTGACCGACGCCTGATACCGACAATGCCCACACAGCAGCAGACCGTCTCCCATGGTCCAGCTCTTGGTCATGTTACAGCATGGACACCGGAACCCTTGCGGCCAACGCAACTTCAACAGGTACTCGCGGCATGCTTCTTCAGTACTGAACCTTTGCTCGAATTCCTGTAGCGTCCTGGGGTAGTCCTCTCTCACATCACCACACTATATGTTGTGGTCGGTTGA
>JBKPCS010000022.1:0-8533 GCA_046727495.1 bacterium
CGGCAGGCCATGCCTAAGAAGTCCCTGCCTTCCATATGGGGATTGCTTCCCTCAGAACTTTGATTACGTCGCGATTTCCGACGGCGGCAGCACAAGGCGGGGACTCGAAATAACTCAGCAATTTCAGCCGGAAAGGTTTTAGGTCCTCTACAGCCTCGAAGCGCACGTTTGTGGGATTCTCTACCGCGTCGAAGAGAACGCCGATGTCCACGCGTCGCATTCGCCAACCGCTTTTTTCTTTTTTGCCCCACAGCACGATGCACCGCGCGGTAGTGAAGATTCGCGCACGGCGGGGAAGCAGCCGGAGCGTGTGTTCGATTTTGTCGCCAGCCAGATACTTCGACAGGTATGCGGCGACACGATGCACGTCCACGAAGCGAATATCCACATGGCGCCCGCCGCCGATGGACCGCCAAGCATAAGTAAGCCACGCTTGCGGAATGTACTGACCGACGAGCAGGTGAAGGTGCGCGTTGCCGTTTTTCTGGAATTCCAACACGCCGACAAAGGGCAGCGTTTTTCCGAACTTGCGCATAAGTAAGACGCGCATCATGCGCCATAACTCGCGGATGTAGCGGTCAGTTCTCCCGCGATACCGCGCCGGAATTATTTTTGGGTCAAGCGTCAGCGTGACCATACGCTGCAACTTGTACTCTTCGGCGATCTCCACAATGCGCCGTTGGACTTTCTTGAGTTTGGGTTTGCGGCAACGATTGCAGCGGTAAGAGCCGCAAAACAGGCACTTGAAACCGAATTTTCCCGGCTGGCCCTTGAGTGGCCCCGAGACTGAGTACCCGCCGCAGACGAAATATTTTCTAGTTTGTTGCAATTAATCTATAAACCCCGTCGAGAATAAGAAGGCTTTTTTCCGAAAAACTTTTCCGCAAAACTTTCCTGGAAACCACACACGCCCACCCTCCCCGCTCCCTCCCGCGCAAACTCAGCGCGGAAGGGAGAGCCGGTTTATGCTCTGGGGTTGCAAAGGGCCTGCCAAGAAAGCCCTCAACGGCGAGCCAACCCCGTCGCTCCGGGTTGCTCCGCAGCATGGCCCGGACAATGGCCAACTCGCCGTCGAAGCTCATAGAGACTCCCCGGTTCGCGCCATTTCGAACTGCTGGCGATTTCTTTTCGGGTTATCAGGAAAAAGGGCCGTCCTGGTGGGGCCATAGCCAAGACCGATTTCTGTCTTTGTAAGTCCAATGTTTTGTGCGGCCGTTTTCGGGTTATTTGCTGAGTCCTTGACTCGTTTCCGCATTCGGCAGGCGTCTAAGCACCAGCGCGCACCACGTCGCTTTCCGGCTAGATCTACACCGCATCCGTCACATCGGCCCTTTAGTCGCGAGACTCCATCGCGACATAGTTGGGAGCAATAAGTCTCCGGCTGGTCTTTCCGTGTCCAGCGAACCTCGGCCAACAATCTGGAGCATCTGTCGCACGCTTCGTTGACCCAGATGCCATACGCTGCAAAAACCGCGGCTTGCTGTTCAACAGTCAATCTCATGTCCGCTTTTCTCCGCATTCAAAGCGTGATTCCTTGTTTCAGCGTCTCGGAGTGTGCCTATAGGTCCGCGGATGATCGAGGGGAAAGCGACATCGGTGGGATAGCCCGGAGAGCTTGAAACGTAGGTAAGTTATTTCAGTGCAAGGGATTGCAGAGAATTCGAGAGCTACAACGTGTCATGTCAAGTCAAGGTCTGGCGTTAGGTGAAAGGGTCGCCAAATAAGCTTGCGCCTGTTTCTTGAGCCGCTCGATTTGTTTGGGATAGCTATTTGGATTTGAAGACAGCTCAATTCCCAGGTCTTTCAGCGGGCCACTCAGTCTCTCTTTCGGCTTGAGCTTGTGATTGGCCTTGACGAGCAGTAGAGCTTCTTTCTTGTCGGATAGAGATTTGCCGATTAGAATCTTGAGCACCTCTTCCAAGTTAATCTTGCCTTCGAAAAAAGCTCGAATGGATTGGCGTTTTGCCTTCTCGCTCGCGCGGCCGAGCACACCCACAATCCGCGAAACGCTCTGCATGTCATCCACGCTTGGGTTTTGACCCTTCCAGTAAATGCTTCCAGGCCGGAGCAATTCCAAGAAGCTGGCGACAGCATAGTCTCTAAACTTTTCGTGATTCTCTTTTTCGTTCCAATCTGGTTCCTTGAAAAACGGGGTCATGCCCGAAATGTGTTTCCAGCTTTCGTAAATCTCTCGTGTTGTTAATACCGCCCATATGCGGACCAACAAACGCGCGCTCTCATCCGGGAGCTCACCTTTCCCAAGCTCATGGATGATCGCCGCGAGGCCGACCAGCATGTCGCGTGATGTGGATTTACGCCGATTGCGACTCACCGGCGAGAGCAACAGCAACCCTTCGGAGCACTTTACCAAGATGCTGTGTTGAAATGTCCAAACGGATCCCTAAGGTTCAGGCGCATCCGTTCATTTTAATCCAGCAGCTTATTGGTTGGAGGGCCTGTATAGCAGTGGGATCGGCTGGGAAATTGCGGGAAGCCGCAGCTCCACGATCAGCCCGCCCAACGGGGAATTTCGAGCGGAAACGGCACCGCCGTGCAAACGAATCGCATGGTCGGTAATCGCAAGTCCCAATCCTACTCCGCCGGTTTCACGCTCCCTCGAATCGGCGACGCGGTAGAAGGGACGGAATACATTCACAAGATCCGGCTCTGGCACGCCCGGTCCATGGTCGGCGACGTGAATGATGGCGATCGTCTGTCCGTTGACGCTGTCTGCGAGCAGACTCACTTCAACCTGCGAGCCACGTTCGGTATAACGGATTGCATTTCTGAGAACGTTTTCGATCGCGCTTCGCAGAAGACTGGTGTTGGCTCTTACCAGCAGCGGCTCGGAAAGCACAACAATGACTGAGCATTGCATGCTTCGTGCCTCGAAATCCGCGTCCGCGACAATTTCCTGTAAGAGCAGCGACAGCTCTATCGGGTGGCGCGCTGCGATGTCGCTTTCACTCTCCATCCGCGCCAGCGTGAGTATCTGCGCAATCATCTCATTGAGCCGGTCCGCCTCTTTTTGAATTCGATCCCACGAACTTTGTAGCTCCTCTCCACTTCGCTGCCTGCCCAATCCAACCGCGACATTCATTCTGGCCAGCGGCGAACGCAGTTCGTGCGAAATGGCTTGCAGCAGTCTTCGCTGCACATTCATCAAGGTCTCGAGGTGCTCCACCATGTGATCGAAATCGTGTCCCAGCGCAGCGATTTCATCGCGCCGCCGTCCAAGTGTCGCTCCCACTCTGGTGCTGAGTTTGCCTGCCGCGATTTCACGCACGGCATGCTGAAGCCGCAATACTGGCGACGTGATGTAATGCGCCAACCACAGGCACACTAAAATCCCCACAATGACAATCGCCACGAGTCTGATCAACAGTTCTCTAAGGCCCGAATGGAAAGGTCCGAAAGGCGGTGGGGCGATCTCAGTGTAGAAGACGTAGGATTTTCCGCTCGGGCCATATGTTCGTTGCGCTAGCACTCGCGTCTGGTGATCGGTTTCAAATTGAGTTTCATAGGTTCGAGAGACGCGAAAGATCAGCGGCATCGGAACGGGCGTGGATTCCTGGCCAAGCACATTCCTACCCTCAGAATTGAACAATCCCGGGCGTGCCCGCGAAGTATCGCTCATCTCGCCGAGATATTTCTGCAGTTCGGCAGGGCCACCTTGTTCGAAAACACGCGCGGCGTGCTCGGCCTCCAGGCGAACGACACGATCCGCGACTGAGCGGAAGCGGCTATCCGCGCTGTCGATTCTGCTCGAGGCGACGGACAATGCTAGCGTGCCGCCGACCAGAAACATCGCCACCAGGAACCAAACAAAAATCTTCCAAAAGAGACGGTTCATGGAGCAATAGCGCTGTGAGATATCGAATGGCCCGGGTGATGTGTATACAGATAGCCAACATTGCGGATGCTGCGTATTCGTTCGATGCCCTCGGTCGTGACGCCAAGCTTTTTTCGAAGGTTGCTGACGTGCACGTCGATGCTTCGATCGAATGGAGAAAATTCCCGGTCCAATACCACCCGCACCAGATCTTTCCGGGAAATAACCCGCCCGCTCGATTTGATCAGCGTCACCAGCAAATCAAATTCGGTGGTGGTCAGTTCAACTGGTGTTCCGCCGACGCGGCAGGTGCGCGAACCTTGGTCCAGGTACAGGTCGCCTAACTCCAGCCGCTCCGGGCTCCACAGTCCATCGGTTGCGCCGGCTGGACGCAATCGCCGCAGCACCGCGCGAATACGAGCCACCAACTCGCGTGGATTAAATGGCTTCGCTAGATAATCGTCCGCGCCGTGTTCGAGACCAAGAATGCGGTCCACGTCTTCGCCGCGTGCAGTGAGCATCAGCACGCCGACACGCGATGCTCGACGAATGGCTTGCAATACTTGCAAGCCGTTCATTCCCGGAACCATCACATCCAGGATCACCACATCATATTTCCCGGAAAGTGCCTGCTCGAGTCCGTGCCGCCCCTCGTGAATTAGATCGACGTAGAAGCATTCCTGCACGAGGTACTCTCGCACCAGTTCGCACAGTTCACGATCATCGTCAATGACTAAGACGCGGTCCACACCTGGTTCCAGCGCTTCGTTTTGCTCTCCGTAAGCAGGCTCAGATGCGGGATCGGACATAAAGGTAGCCTAGCCAAGCTGAGCGGCATGTTCTGTAAAGTTGTGTTAAGAGGCCGCCTCGTTTCTTAACAGGGCTTCACCCGCACTTAACGCTTCCTAAGACTGGCGAGCGCCGAAATCCGTACTGTCGCTGTGGATGTCAAGAGTCCCAGACGGATGCGGATGCCCCCGGAAAAATTCCTCTACAAAAAGAGACTGCGTACAAGCAGGCGGGGAACGCTGGGGAGAGTAACGCTCGTCGTCTTTCAGTTTCTGATGTTTGGTGCGGCCAGGCGTGCGGCCGCACAAACCACGGAAGAACCACGAGTAGTAATCGAGCGTGTGGAATTTCTGGGGAACCGCAGGGTCCGCAGCGACACGCTGAGAGCGCGCCTGTTTGTGCGATCCGGCGACGCGTACAACGAAGAGACTCTGCGGCGGGATTTTCTAGGACTTTGGAACACGGGATTTTTTGAAGACATTCGCTTGCGGGTCGAAGACTCCGCGAGCGGCCCGGGCAGAAAAATTGTGATTGTTGAACTAAAGGAAAGACCAATCATCCGCCGCATCCGTTACGACGGGATTCATTCCGTCTCGGAGTCGGACATTCTCGATCGCTTCAAGGAACGAAAAGTGGGACTGACGGTGGAGAGCCAGTTGGACCCGACAAAAATCATGAAGGCGGACACCGTCTTAAAGGAACTGCTCGGTGAACATGGGCGGCAATTCGCCAAGGTCACTCCGCAGATCGAACGCCTCGCAAGCAGCAATGCAGTGATTCTGGTTTTCAAAGTTGAAGAAGGCGCGAAGGTCAAGGTCGGAAGGATTCACTTCACCGGCAATCGCGCTTTCAGCGATCGCAAGCTGATCCGCGCCATGCGCCACGATCGGCCGTACGCAATTCCGATGTACTTCACCGAACTCGGCGTTCTCTCGAAAACCTTCGACAAAGACAAGCTCAACGAAGATCTCGAGGTCGGTGTTCGCGGCCTCTATCAGGACAGCGGCTATTTTCGCGTGCTGGTCAAAGAACCCCTCCTTGAAAATATCGACACCGAGAGCAACAAACTCGGTGTACCCGTTCCCCTGATGGCGAGGTCGCATGGCAAGGCCGTGAACATCACGATTCCCATTGAGGAAGGTCCGCGCTATCAGATGGGGACCTTGAAGATTGTGAGCGCCGATCCGGACAAAGCCCTGTCGCTGAAAGTAGAGGCATTGAAAAAGGTTTTCCCTTTGACGCAGGGCGACGTGCTGAATGTCTCCAGACTGCGCAAAGCAATGAAAGATTACACCAGCGTCTATGGAGAGTATGGCTTCATCGACTTTACGGCCGAACCGGATTTCGATGTTGACGACGCGAACAAAATCATCAATATCACTTTGAAATTTGATGAGCAGAAACAATATTACGTCCGCCGCATCGATTTCGCAGGGAACACCACCACCCGCGACAAAGTCATCCGCCGCGAACTTCTGATCGACGAAGGCCAGCTCTTCAACAAGCGCTTGTGGGAGATCAGCATTCTCCGTCTGAACCAGCTCGACTACTTCGACCGACTCGAAGCCGACAAAGCTGTCGAAATACGGCGTAATGCCAAGGACGGCACCGTGGACCTCAACTTGAAAGTCCACGAAAAAGGGAAGCAGTCCATCGGATTGAACGGCGGCGTGAGTGGGCTGGCCGGCGGATTTATCGGACTGACCTACCAGACCAACAACTTTCTGGGACTGGGAGAAACGCTGACGTTTTCCGCTCAAACAGGGAGCCGGCAAACGAATTTCATGTTCGGCTTCACGGAGCCGTACATTTTCGACCGGCCGATTTCCACGGGGTTCACCGTGTTTGATTCCGTTTACCGTTATGACCAGCAACAGGAACTCTCGATCCTGCAAAATCAGAAGATCAGCATCAATCCTGCTTCGGCGCAAAACTATACGCAGAACAGCAAAGGCTTTACTGTTTTTGCGAGTTTTCTGCCCAAGAGATTTTCCTTCACGCGAATTGGCGTCACCTACGGCTACTCGAAGACAAACGTCGACGCCACCACGAATGCTTCACAAATTCTTTTTGAGACGCTGCAGTTCCGCAGTTTTTCTGGCCCTTCGGCCCTGCGTGGAATTGTGTCGAGCAAAATCACCCCATCGATCACCTACAACACAATCGATAATCCGATGAATCCGAGGCATGGAAAGAGCTTTGCGCTGTCTCTCGGCGTCGAAGGCATCGGCGGCAACGCGCGCAGCATTTCCACTATTTTTGAAACGAAATATTTTCGGCCTATCCATCACCGCAATGTTCTCGGTTTTCGTTTGCAAACCGCATTTGTTACCGGCTACGGCGGAATCGAGCCCTCACCTAACAACCGCTTCTATACGGGCGGAGACGACAGCATTCGAGGATTCGACATACGCACAGTTTCACCCATCGCGTTCGTCCCGGTTACGTCGAACACCTCCGTCAGCTTCAGCGATCCCCATCAATTGGGCGGCTCGGGACAACCGGTCACACGAACGATCGGTGTGCCACTGCTCAGCTACACCATCGTTTACCCGGGTGGAGACACCCAGATTATTGGAAATGTCGAATACCGGATTCCACTTGCCGGACCCGTTTCGATGTCCCTGTTTTTCGATGGAGGCGTGAACGGAATTCTACGGCGCAGCCAGTTGAAGCTCGACGCAGGTGGCTTCAACCAACTGCAAACTACCTTTCCAAATGTTTCGATCAGCAACTCGCTTCAGCTAGCGCCCGGATCGAACTTTGCTCCCCGCACCTCCACCGGCGTTGAATTAATCGTGGAGTTGCCAATCGTGCAGGCGCCTTTCCGCGTGTACTGGGCTTTTAATCCAACGTTGTACTCGCATGTGGTCACCGCACCCTCAAGCGCTTTTTATTTAAGCGATACCTTTAAAAATTCGTTGCCGCCCGGCGTTTACGACCTGCAGATCGCTCCTTATCTGGACGATCTTCTGAAAAATCCGCAACAAGTTTATTTCAACGAGCGGCGATCCACTTTCAAATTTTCTGTCAGCAGAACGTTTTAGGGGAGAGAAACACTTCATGCCAGCTGAAGCTCTTGGTCTAGCGCCGTCGAAAAACTCGGGAAAGCTTGCCTGTCTAGTGTCGCTGTTGTTGTCTGCCGCGGTCATCGCTTGTGGCGGCGGTTCGAAAACGGTGGCCGTCACGATCACTCCCACTACCGCAACTGTGAAGTTGCAGGCCACGCAGCAATTTACGGCTACGGTCACCGGAAACGACAACACCAGCGTGACCTGGTCCGTAAATAGTGTGACCGGAGGCAACGCGACCGTTGGCACCATCACCACGCAGGGACTGTATACGGCTCCCGCCAATGCACTGAACGCGTCTTCGGTCAGCGTGACCGCGACCAGCGTTGCCGATACCTCGAAGTCTGCTTCGGCCACCGTAACCATCAGTTCCGGCGCGACAGTCACCGTATATCCCACGGCTGGCGCGACCCTCAGCCCAGGAGAAACGTTTCAGTTTACAGATACCGTCACCAACGTGATTGATACGTCGAACCAATCGACGGCAGTCTATTGGTACGTGAACGGCGTTCAGGGCGGAAATGCTACCACCGGCACGATCACCACGGCCGGACTCTACAGCGCTCCCACGCAGATCGGCTCCTCTACTACATTCGTGATCAAGGCAACTTTGCAGGCTGACAGCACCAGCAGCGGCCAGACCAACGCATCCGTAATCCCGGTCGGTGCACCCACTTTGTCCGCAGTGAATCCTTCGACGGTCGCGCAGAGTTCGTATTTCGAGGATGTCTATCTCAACGGAAGCAATTTCACTTCGACCAGCACTGCGCGGGTGAATGGCAGCGCCGTCGACACCACTTTTGTTTCGCCCACGGTTTTGCGCGCGCGCATTCCTGCAGCC
>JBKPCS010000023.1:0-8294 GCA_046727495.1 bacterium
CTGTAATCTTCTGTCCAAACTTGTTAAGAAAACTCTCGGGAACACCGTGGCTTGCTTCAATTGAATGTGTTTTCACAAATCCCTTTTAATCGGAGCCCACGGTGCTCCTCCAGCTTTGGTTGCGGCTTCGCCGCGCTGTGACCTTTGCGGCCTTCTGTTTAAGTTCTTGGTTTACGAGCCGCTGTCACGAAGTGGCGACCGATGTTAGCCCGGGGCTTCAGCCCTGGATTGGCCAATGCGGACCAACGCGCTCTGTAAGATCGGCAGACCGGGCGTTGCCGGCGAAGTGGCACGCCCAGATTCGGTTGCCCTTTTAGGGCATGTTCCCGTTCAAACCGGTTCCCAGGGCTAAAGCCCTGGGCTGACGTCTTGCAGCTCCTATCGGAGTGGAACCGAAGACCGACCTGTCCGGCGTAGCCATGTGCGAAACCGGAAAACCGAAAACTGATAACCGAAAACTACTAACAGCAGCCGCAACGCGGCTGCTCACCGAACCAACCGATTGTCGATCAACCGGGTCGACCCGAAGAAAACCGCGGCCGCGAGTAATACCGGTTTCTCCAGCTTCTTTCGCTGTCGAAGCGTTACGGGATCGACCGCAACGACATAGTCCACCTGCGCATGCGAAGCGCTGACGATTTCCTTGCGCATCCAATTCTCAAGCTGCTTGGTGGATTCAGCCTCTCCTCGCAGCTTCTGCTCGCCCCGCAACAAAGTCTGGTAGATGATCGGCGCTTCGCGCCTTTCTTCCGGTGTCAGATACCGGTTGCGCGAGCTGAGAGCGAGACCATCGGGTTCTCGCACAGTCCGATGCGAAACGATTTGCACCGGAAAGTTCAGGTCCCGCACCATGCGCCGGATGATCGCCAGCTGTTGAAAATCTTTTTCGCCGAAAACTGCAATATCCGGTCTTGTCAGGTTGAATAGCTTCGACACAACTGTACAAACACCGGCAAAATGTCCCGGACGCGACGCGCCGCACATGACGGTTGTTAGGCTTGTCTCCGTTACGGTAATCGAGCGATCCGTAAAATACATGTCGTCCGCTGCCGGAGCGAAAACAATATCGCACCCTGCCTTTTTCAGTAAGGCGCAATCTTCCTTCAACCTCCTGGGATACTTTGCAAAATCTTCGTTTGGTCCGAACTGGGTCGGGTTGACGAAGATGGTCGCAACCGTCGTTCCCTTCTCCCCGGCGCGCCGTTTTGCCTGGCAAACCAGGGCAATATGACCTTCGTGCAGCGCGCCCATCGTGGGTACCAGGACAACTGGACGAGGCAGACGAGATGCAAGGCGCTGCATCGACGGGAGAGACTTGATAAGCTTCATGGATGGGAGTGATGGGGCGCATAGGACGTATGCGACGTATAGGACGTATACGACCTATGCGGCTGCGACCAATGACTCACACTCGCACACGCACTCACACTCACTCTCAGTGCAGTATTCTCAGAAGACCACGTAGCGGAGTAGAAACCCAATTCGGCCGATTGTTTAACTCATAACGGAGCTCGTAGACAGCCTTATGGATCAGGAAACTACGGAGAAGCAGTCGCAGATCCTTTTGGTCTTTTGGAACAAAAGCTGCCCCGCGCGCTTTGGCTAGGTACGCGTCGAGAAAGACACGGCTTGCCCGTGTCGCCCATAGATCGCCGAAAGCATCGAGGGTTTCCCGATCCAGTACCCGGACTGTTCTCCCCTCGGTAAGACTCTGGTGAGCAGCATAATCAAACGAGCGGAGCATCCCGGCTACATCAACCAGCCCCGATTTCTTCAGGCGTCGCTCCCCAATCGGTCGAGCCGGTTCGCCCTCGAAATCGAGAATTACAAAATCCTTCCCGGTGAATAGGAGTTGGCCCAAATGATAGTCGCCGTGAATCCGAATCTTTGCCACTTGGATTGGTTCATGCAGCAAGTAATCGTGACACGAATTGAGCTCGGATGCTTGATCCAGAACCTCGTCGGCTAACTTTTTCGCCCGATCATCCAGACGATCTCTGACACTGCTGAGAAGCGCCGTGGTCTGTTTGATGTCGCCCCGTATCGATTGATAAATCGACCGCTGATGCTGCAGCGAAAAAGGCTCCGGCGCAAAATCCGGCGTTTCGGTGTCCTGGGCTAAAGCAAGGTGCAGATCGGCTGTACGCTCACCCAGCAATCGCACGGTCTCCAGGTGCATCCCTTCAATCAATGTCAGAAATGGCTCTGGAACCTCGTCCCACATACTGACGGTCGGTGGTGGTGGGAGCTGCGACTCCGACATGATACGGTCATAATAACGACCAATCGCCGCGAGCGTATGCGACCATCCGTCCTGCAGATTGGGAACAGCAGCCTGGAGCATGACCAGCGAAGCCGGTTCTTGTCCACGCACAACGTATTGGATGTCACCGAGGTAAGTCGGCACATGTTCAAAATTGCAGCGCTCGCTGAGCTGCCGGGTGACCTCTAAATCCGGGTTGACCCCTTCTTCAAGTTTACGGAACAGCTTGAGATAGATCTTGTCCTCAAACAGAACAGAGCTGTTGCTTTGTTCTGCTTTCAGAATACGCGAGTTTTGCGGAAGGCCATCTGCAAATTTCTCCGACCAGTGAGAAGTTCTGGCTGAGGTCAGTCTTCCGTATCGTCCATTCAGAGAACGGCCGGCTGCAACCGTGTCCAACAAGAACTTGTGGAATCCTTTGTGCGCCGTGGCATCAACCAACAACTCTCCATCCTGCCCTACTCGTGCGATCACAGTCGCACGAGATTCTACTTCAATGGTGCGGGCTTCGTCGGCCGAGACGACTAGTACCGGCAGCGCGTAGAGCTCACGCGCTCCCTCGGTATAGTTAAACGCGATCAATAACAATTGGCCGCCGACGTCCGCCGGAAGATCGATCAGATCAGCAATCGAGACATTGGTTATCGAGCGAGACTTGCTGCGAAACCATCGACAATTGCGGATATACGGAGTCAGTTCCCGGTCAAGGAACTGAGTGCCCACCGGAGTCGTCCACCAGCTGGCTTCTCCGTTGAATTGGATATTTGGCAAAACGCGCTCGCCGCCGGTCGAAACAGGTACTTCTGGTGGAACAAGCAGCAGCCAGAAGCTAGTATGCGCTCCCAGTGTAATCGGATACGGAGTGTCCCGAATCACCGGGAACTTTGCATGCCCGAAAGTGTCCTCCGGTATCCAACCAGCCCAATTTTTTAAATCAAGCTCAACCGCCTGCGAAAATCGCGAAAGATTAATTACGACGAGGATGGTCTGCCCTTCATAACTGCGCGCAAACGCCAGCACCTTATGGTTGCTGGGGATGATCATCTGCAGGTCCCCTAGGCTCAATGCCGGATATCGTTTGCGGATCGCAATCACCCGCCGCATCCACCAGAGGAACGAAGAAAGATTCGTGTCTTGAACTTCAACATTGATGGCTTCGTAATGGAATTCAGGATCAATGTTGACTGGCAGGAAAAGTGAGTGCGGGTTCGCTCGGGAGAATCCAGCGTTCTTATCAGAGCTCCATTGCATCGGAGTCCGGACGCCATTCCGATCCCCTAAGTAAATGTTATCCCCCATCCCGATCTCGTCGCCGTAGTAAAGAATCGGGCTGCCCGGCATTGAAAACAGTAAAGAATGAATTAGCTCCAATTTCTTGCGGTTGTTACCGAGAAGCGGAGCAAGCCGCCTGCGAATGCCGAGGTTGATTCGTGCGCGCGGATCACGCGCATAGACGCGGTACATGTAATCGCGTTCTTCTTCCGTCACCATCTCGAGTGTTAGCTCGTCGTGGTTGCGCAAAAACATCGCCCAGCCGCAGTTGTCCGGGATTGCCGGTGTCTGCTCCAGAATGTCGACGATCGGGTAGCGATCCTCCATATGGAGCGACATGAACATCCGAGGCATTACCGGAAAATGGAACGCCATATGGCATTCATCCCCTTTTCCAAAGTAGACGACAGCATCATCCGGCCATTGATTTGCTTCCGCCAGCAACATGCGTTCCGCGTATTTTGAGTCGATATGTTCGCGGAGCTCTTTCAGGATTTGATGCGTCTCGGGCAGGTTTTCACAGCTCGTTCCCTCTCGCTCTATCAGGTATGGAATTGCGTCGAGCCGAAGCCCATCCACTCCCAGATCGAGCCAGAAGTCTACTACTTGGAACATCGCGGCTTTCACTTCCGGGTTGTCCCAATTCACGTCGGGTTGATGCGAAAAGAAGCGATGCCAATAGTAGGCTCCGGCTAAGGAATCGTAGGTCCAGTTACTGGTTTCGAAGTCCTTAAAAATGATCCGCGCTTCGGTATATTTGCTCGGGTCATCCGACCAGACATAGTAGTCCCGCCAGGGATCGCCGGGTTGCGCCCGCCTTGATTTCTGGAACCAGGCGTGTTGGTCACTGGTGTGATTCAGAACTAGTTCGGTAATTACCCGAAGATCCAGCTCGTGAGCCCGATCAAGAAAACTCTTGAAGTCCTCCAGTGTACCGTAGGAAGGGTTGACGGTGTAGTAGTCCGCAATGTCGTATCCATCGTCTCGCAACGGCGAGGGATAGAACGGCAGCAGCCAAATAGCCGTTACACCAAGGTTTTTGAGGTAATCCAGCTTAGTCACTAAGCCCTGGAAATCTCCGATACCGTCATTGTTGCCATCGCAGAACGTTTTGATGTGAAGCTGATAAATGATCGCCTCTTTAAACCAGAGAGGTCTGTTCGTCTTCTTGGCAACGCCACTCGTCTGCTGCTCGATGGTTCCTCGGTCAGACTGGGGTTGGAGCGTTTGGCGTTCGGTTCCTTGCACGGGGGTTTTCATTGCTGTTGGAAACACTATATACGTTCTACGGATTGATCAATCGACGAGGCGGGAAGACTTAATAGGGTTTGTCGCAAAGCGACAACAGATCTCAGCCAGGGGTGAGCGGAGCGAACCCCTGGTAAGCGTATCAAGATGGGGCGGCTCTGAAAGAGCCACAGAGAGGGCGTGCCACCACAGCGCCTCACGGAAACAACCCTCGATCTTTCCTCGCTTGCATCACCCTTTCGACTCCGATTGCCATCGCAGCAAATCGGTGCGGGATTTTCTCGTCTCGGGAGCGCTTTGTAACAGCGCTGAAAGAGGTCTCTAGAACGCGAAACAGCCGGTCAACCACTTCGGTCTCGTTCCAGAACAAGCTTTGCAGGCTCTGTATCCATTCAAAGTAAGAGACGATGACGCCGCCTGCGTTGCAGAGAATATCCGGGATAACGAAAATCTCGTTCCACCGCTCGAACAGTATCTTGTCCGCGTTCACTGTCGTAGGGCCGTTCGCGGCTTCGGCCAGGATTCTACACTTTAGTTGACCGGCATTCCCGCCATGGATCACTTCGCTTACCGCAGCAGGCACAAGGACATCACAGGGAAGTGTGAACATCTCGTCTGCAGGCATCGTCTCAGCTCCCGGAAATCCTTTTAAGCTCCCCCGGTGCTTGCGCACGTACTTCTCAGCTTCGCCTATGTCGATGCCATGTTCGTTATGGTATGCGCCGTCGACGTCGCTCACCGCAATCACCTTCATCCCGTTCTTGTAGGCCAATCCTTGAGCTGCCACCGCGCCGACGTTCCCAAAGCCTTGAATAACCGCCTTTCTACCGGGGAGCTTCATATTCATCACGTTTGCCGCGCGCTCGATCAGATACACCACGCCGCGACCGGTGGACTCGCGACGTCCGGCCGTTCCTCCTACGCTAACCGGTTTTCCTGTAACAATTTCGGGCACTGAGATCCCTCGGTACGCCGAGTAGGTGTCCATGAACCAGGCCATCACCTGTTCGTTTGTACCCATATCAGGTCCCATAATGTCAGTGTGCGGCCCGATAAAAGGAATCATTTCTTGCATGTACCGTCGCGATAGCCTTTCCAGCTCGGCGGCCGAAAGCTTTCTGGGATCAACGTTGACTCCTCCTTTGGCGCCCCCGTACGGGAGTCCGGCAAGCGCACATTTCCAGCTCATCCACATCGCCAGAGCCGCGACCTCGCCAATCGTCACCGACGGAGCAAATCGGGTTCCTCCCTTGGTTGGGCCGATGGAAAGATGATGTTGAACGCGGTAGCCGTGGAACAACTGCGTTGATCCGTCATCCATGCGGACTGGAACGGCGACAGAAACAGATCGTTTTGGGTACAAGAGCCGCTCGCGCAGGTTAGCTGGGATGCGGAGGTAATCGGCGATGAGATCGAACTGATCACACGCCATTTGAAACGTGTGGTCGGCATAGATGTGCTGCATAGAGGGAGGAATCGGAGGGATATGCGGCTTATATGTTCAAGCCTTTTGCGGGTGTTTCAAAAAGCGGCGCTTAACGATTGCCAGGATGTCCTGGCCTTCTTCGATTTTGAAGAGGTGGGTGACTCCCAAGTATACCAGTCCGGCGACAACTATCACCGACGTCAACGCGACGATTTCCAGCAGCTTGTTGTGGATCGCGGAAATCCAGTAGCGGTTGCCGGCCCAGCAGACTCCGCCCATCACCACAGCCGCCAACAGAATCCTCACAAAACTGTCGATGAGGCGGCCAGTCTCAAGGCGCCGCGAATGCGATCGCATCATTAGGTAGTAAAGCAGAAAGTTTGTAACCGCAACCAGTCCCGTTGACAGCGCAAGACCGCGCGGACCAAACCTCAATTGGAAGGTAAAGACCCAATTCAGGAGCAAATTCAGACCGATTGAAAAAAGGCTAATCAGCATTGGCGTATGCTTTTTGTTCAGGGCATAGAATGCCGGAGCCAAGACCTTAATTCCGGCGTAGGCGGCTAAGCCAACCGTGTAATATTGCAGCACCGAGGCAGTCTCCAACGTGGCGTGCGGAGAAAAATGTCCTCGTTCATACAGCACTTGAATAATTGGTCTCGCCAGCACCACCAGTCCAATAGTCGACGGAACTGTAAGAAAAAAAGCGAGACGGAGCGCCCGGGCGAGCGTGCTGCGAAAGTTGGCAGTGTCTTTGAGCGCGGCACTTTTGGAAATGACCGGCAACGTCACAGTCGAAATCGCGACACCGAAGACCCCAAGCGGAAGCTGTACCAGCCGGAACGAGTAATTGAGCCAGCTTACCGGTCCATCGCCGAGATGAGAGGCAAACCAGCCGTTGACCATGACGTTTACCTGCACAGCACTGGCGGCGATGACAGCCGGCGCCATCAGGTAGAGGACTGCTGCCACACCTTTGTCGCGCCATCGAAAATCGGGCCGGAAGCGAAAACCGACGGATTTCAATGAAGGAAGCTGCACCACGAGTTGGAGCAACCCACCCAGCAAGGTACCAATCGCTAAACCAGTGAGCGCGCGATCGCCGAACTTTGGATCGAGCAAATACCCGATCACGACCCCGCCAATGATCGAGCCGATATTAAAAAAACAGGATGCCAGGGCCGGGATCGCGAACCGGTTCTTCGCGTTCAGCATCCCCATGACCAGGGCCGCCAATGAAACGAGAAGAATAAACGGATACATGATTTGTGTAAGACCGACTGTCAGCTCTCGTTTCGCCAAAGGAAATCCTGAGGCTAAAAAAGCGACTAGTGGACTAGCGAACACGATGCCCAAGAGCGACACGACGCTCATGAACACCGCTGTCAACGTTGCCACCTTCGAAGCCAGGCTCCAGGCCGACGCATCGCCCTCCACAGCGATTTTACGGGAAAAGGTCGTTACAAACGCAGTCGACAGAGCTCCCTCGGCAAACAGATCACGGAGCAAGTTCGGCAAACGAAAGGCGATGACGAAGGCGTCCATACCTCGTCCGGCGCCAAAAAGCGCAGCAAAACATTGATCGCGCACCAGTCCCAGAATGCGGCTGAGCATCACCGCAAAACTCACAACACCAGCGGCCTTCGTCGCCGATTGGCGATCACTTACTGCCATGCGGGTGTGTCATAGCTGAAAACCGGGAGAAGGAAACTGAAAAATCGTCCCTTTCAGGGCCGGTTTTCGGTTTTCCGTTTCCAGTTTTCAGTTTTCGGTTTGGTTCCGCGCTCTTTTAGGAGCGCTGGATAATTAGCCCAGGGCTTCAGCCCTGGGTTTTGGTTTTGCGGTGAAGCTCGCTCTGAAAGAGCGACAGACCAAGGTGTCGCTTGTAAAAATGGCAGGCCCAAATTCGGTTGCCCTTTCAGGGCATGTCGTCATCTAACTCCATACCCAGGGCTTCTATGAGCCGACTTTTGTCAAGTCGGTAAATTTGGGAGTCATTTCTGGTGGTTTGACGCGTGAAGAGACAAAGAGGACCCGTAGCTGAAAGCGCCTGGAAAAAGGCGTCAGCTTGTTGCTGTTCCCCTC
>JBKPCS010000024.1:0-12504 GCA_046727495.1 bacterium
ACCGACCACTGTCTGCGCAGCCGCAACTACGTAAACGTCGTCATCGCAGGCAAGCAGCCCGCCCCGGTTTGGCTGACCATGGACCAGGCCGTCAAACACTGCACCGCCGGTATCGGCATCTGGGAATGGGCCAGCAACGACAGAGGCGGTGAGCCCGACGTGGTGATGGCCTGTTGCGGCGACGTGCCGACCCTGGAAACGCTGGCTGCCGTGGACCTGATTCGAAGGCATCTGCCAGCCCTGAAGATCCGCGTCATCAACGTGGTCGATCTGATGAAGCTCCAGCCGATCCGCGAGCATCCGCACGGGCTGAGCGACGCCGACTTCGATGTACTCTTCACCAAGGACAAGCCCATCATTTTCGCCTTCCACGGCTATCCAATGTTGATCCATCGACTGACCTACCGTCGGACGAATCACGGCAATCTCCACGTCCGCGGCTACAAAGAAGAGGGCACAACGACCACACCGTTCGACATGGTCGTATTGAACGAGATGGACCGTTTCCACCTCGTTGAGGACGTAATTGACCGGCTGCCGCAGCTTGGTGCGAAGGCCGCATACTTCAAACAGGCAATCGACAACAAACTTCTTGAACACAAGCAATACATCGCGCGCTATGGCGACGACATGCCTGAGATTCGCGATTGGCAATGGGCCGGGGCGGCTAAGGGCCGGAAGGCAGACACGTCAGCGGATAATATCTAACCTTAAACCAAAGTGATCACATGAACGGGCAGGGCTTCGAAGAATTCGTATATGTGCACTCTTACACGATCCTTGCCTTGCGGTGTTTCGTTCCCCCGTAGCACCTCTTTGTAACGAAACGGTTTTCAACAACGTTCCCAGCAGCTTGTAAAACTCGCCGACGCGAGAAGAAGATCATGGTTGAACTAAAGCAACTTTCTACTGAAGCCATCCCAGCGGCACTCGAAAAAGCCTTACGCTACCGCCTGCTCAACGAACCGGCTGAGGCCGAGAGTATTTGTCACGATGTGCTGCACATCGATCCGGAAAACCAACAGGCGCTGGTGCTTCTCCTACTGTCCCTAACCGACCGCTTCGACAGAGGCTACGCGGTGGGCATCTTGCAGCCCGAGCAAGTGCTGTCCCGTCTTAGCGGCGCGTACGAGCGAGCCTACTACGCCGGCATCATCTGCGAGCGCCGAGCCAAGGCGCGACTGCATCAGGGCCATCCCGGCGCCGGCCATGACGCCTATGAATCGCTCCGCGAGGCGATGAGTTGGTACGAACAGGCCGCAAAGCTTCAACCACCCGGAAATGATGATGCGCTACTGCGTTGGAACACCTGTGCCCGTGTCATCATGAGCAACCAGCTTATGCCCCGGACAGAGGAGACGGTCGAGTTGCCATTGGAGTGAAGTACGGGCCGAAGTTAAGCTGGGCCAATGGCTCATGGCTTCAGGATTTACTTAGCACTCCGAGGCCCCCCTAGCTTGACTTCACGATTTTGAGATATTTTAGGGGAGGCGCCCGCGCACTGTGTGCGCTGTTTCTTTCAGGCCTTCCCGACTTTCAAAGAAGTGATCGACGAGCCGATTCCGCGCCGACGAATCACTAGCAGATATAGAATGCCGGAAAGGTCCCCGATCGATGGGATAGTAAACGCCGGGTTGTCTCCTAAAAAGCTATGGCAAACAAAAGTAGCTGTCACTCACGCGATCAGAACCTGGGCAAGGAAACCCTGTTATTCAAATCTTCGATGATCTCTTCACGGACGAAGGTCATTGTCGACAAAGGCGTATTGAATGCCGCTGCCAATCCTGCAGCGGTATGCCAGAGCCCAGCGAAGACGCCCGCCAGGCCCTGCTAACGGATTGCTGTTCACGCAGGACGCCAACATTTGCCTGCTTCGCCCGTTGGCTACAGCCTGTAGAACTCTGATGGACCGCTGGCTGAAGCGGCCGTGCGAAAACACTTTGCCCAAGTGTTATCGCTCGTAAGATCTCGACTTTCAACACGCAATAAATACGAAGGTTGAAGGTTGACCCTGATCTTTCGCTGGCCACTCCTGTCCAGAATAGGCTTTTGAGAAGTAGGCGAAAAAAGACACTTTCTTACCGATCTTGTCATCGCCAAAGCGAACCTGAAATCATCGGGTGGGAAAAGCTGAACAAGCACCGACCGATTTTGCCGCACATACTGTACAAAAATATTGTGATTGACTGCGAACTGCCTTGTATGTCTGCAATAGGTCTTGCGCGGATTCAGCGAACTCAGAAGAGTTCGCCGCAACGCTTCGCCCTTACCTAGGCTACTGACGGTAAATCGCACGACGGCCAGCAATTAAGCTTCCCTTCAAACAAACTTCGTCTGCCCCCCTTAAACAATATGGACTGGAGACTAATTCTCGAATTTCTCGTGCTTATCGGCGTGCTCGCAATGGGGGCGCGGATGGGCGGCGTCGGGCTCGGCCTCTGGGGTGCCCTAGGTTTGCTCGTGCTTGTAGTTGGCTTCGACGTCGCCCCAGCGAACATTCCCGGCGAAGTGCTCCTCATCGTGCTCACGGTGATAATGGCCGCATCGGCGATGGAGGTAGCGGGCGGGATCGACTTTCTCGTCCGGGTTGCGGAGCGCATCATCCGCAAGAACCCGAAGCAGATCACCATCGTTGCTCCGCTCGTAACCTACGGTTTCACCTTTGCTGCCGGCACCGGGCACATCGTCTATCCGCTGTTGCCAGTGATTTACGAAGTGGCGCATGAAAACGGCATCCGACCTGAGCGGCCGATGGCCATTGCCACCATCGCCTCGCAGCAGGCGATCACCGCTAGTCCGGTTTCCGCCGCCACAGCTGCCATGATTGGCTTGCTGGCGCCTCATCACATCGGCTTGGTGCAGATCCTCATGATTTGTGTCCCATCCACGCTGATCGCGGTGTTCATCGCATCGCTCGTGCAGCTTCGCATCGGCAAGGAATTGAAAGACGATCCCGAATATCAGAAGCGGTTGGCATCAGGCGAGGTGGAGTTACAGGCCACGACCGGCCACGAGACGAGCGCGCCGCTCAAGAGAGGCGCGATGGCCAGTGCAGTCATCTTCCTCGTGGGTGTGACGCTCGTCGTGCTCTCGGGCATTTTCCCGGAACTGCGGACCGTTCCCGGGGTGGAAAAACCGGTCGTTCTCTCCATGCCGATCGCCATCGCTATCGTCATGCTCGCCATCGCCGCCCTGATTCTGACGGTGACCAAGGCACCTGTGGCTGAGGTGCCCAAGAGCAAGACATGCCAGTCGGGCATTACGGCGATCGTCGGTATCCTTGGGCTGGCCTGGCTCGGCGACACCTTCATCAATGCGAACCGCGGCGCCATTATCGGGGGCCTCAGTGCGATGGCGACGGCGGCGCCTTGGACTTTCGCATTTGGTCTGTTCTTTGCGTCGGTGCTACTTTACAGCCAGGCTGCGACGGCCCGCGCGCTCATGCCCCTGGGTCTTTCTCTCGGCATCTGGCCCATGTTGCTGATTGGCATGTTCCCCGCAGTCAACGGCTACTTCCTCATCCCTAACTATGGCACGATCATCGCCGCGATTAACTTCGACCGCTCCGGCACCACGCGAATCGGGAAGTATGTGATCAACCATTCCTTCCTCATCCCCGGCCTTGTCAGCACCACACTCGCTGTCGCCATCGGTCTCCTGATCGGCAGCATCATTGGAAATCAAGCACCTCACTGAACCCATTCCCTACCATGAATATCCCTCCTGAACGCATCGCCGCCCTCGCCCAGAGCATGGGCGTTCCCGCGACCGACCTCGCCGCGATCATCAATCGCGGCAGCTCGCAAGCCTACAAATCCGGTGATTACCTCTATCACGAATCTACACCGCGTCTTTGGATGGGCATTGTTGAGGAAGGTGAGATCGAAATCGTCCGCGGACTGCATGGCAGTTCCGTGCGGCTCGCCACGGTCACGCCCGGTACGGCTTTCGCCGAGGGCGTGATGCTCGACGACTTGCCGCATTCCGGCTCTGCCGTCGCGCTCACCCCGGCGCGCGTTTGGCAGATTCCGCGGGCCGTTTTCGACGAAGTCCGCGCTACTAACCCCGAGCTCTTTTACCGCATGGTTGGCCATGTCGCACACCGTCTCAGTGCACGGCTGCGTGCGGCCGGTGAACAGCTCAGCGGCGGCCCGACGCCGATCGTCGCGACTTGGCGCAAGGAGCACGACCTCCTAGGCGAACGCGAGCTACCCGATACCGCCTACTACGGTGTGCAAACCCTGCGCGGGATGGAAAACTTCCCGCTCTCCGGCGTCCCGTTGAGACACTACCAGCACTTTGTCCGCGCGCTGGCTTTCGTCAAGAAGGCCGCGGCAGCCGCCAACTCCGAGCTTGGCGTCCTCGATCCGAAGCGTGCGGAAGCTATCGCGGCCGCTTGCGACGAAATCATCGCGGGCAAACTACACGAGCACTTTACCGTGGACATGATCCAGGGGGGCGCTGGCACCTCGACAAACATGAATGCCAACGAGGTAATCGCCAACCGTGCACTCGAACTGCTGGGTCACCGCAAAGGCGAATACCAATATCTTCATCCGAACGACCACGTGAATTGCTCGCAGTCGACTAATGACGCCTATCCGACTGCGGTCAAACTCGGCGTCGTCCTCACCCTGCGCGATACCGTTTCCGCGTTACGCGAACTCCAGACCGGCCTTAAAGCGAAGGCTGCCGAATTTGCTGACGTGCTGAAAATGGGGCGCACAGAGAATCAGGACGCAGTGCCGATGACCCTTGGTCAGGAGTTAGGAGCCTATGCTGTCATGATTGGCGATGGTATCCGTCACCTGGAGCAAGCCAGCTCGGAACTCCTGCAAGTGAACATGGGCGCCACCGCCATCGGTACGGGAATAAACAGCCCTCCCGGCTACGCCGAGCTTTGCACGCGGCACCTCGCGAAAATCAGCGGCTTGCCTGTCGTGCTGGCTAGCGATCTGGTCGAGGCCACGCAGGATTCCGGCGAGTTCGCGCTGATGAGCGGCGTGATGAAAACCGCCGCCGTGCAGCTCTCCAAGATCTGCAACGACCTGCGCTGGCTTTCGTCGGGTCCGCGCTGCGGACTTTACGAACTCCGCCTGCCTGCAATGCAGCCCGGCTCCTCGATCATGCCTGGCAAAGTAAACCCGGTGATTCCCGAAGTCGTCAGCCAAGTCTGTTTTCAGATCATCGGGGCTGACGTTGCTATCGCCATGGCCTGCGAAGCCAGCGAGCTTGAGCTGAATATGGCCGAGCCCATCATCGCCTTTAACTTACTTTTCGGCCTCACGCTGTTACGCAACGCTGCGATTATCCTCAATACCCGCTGCATCGCAGGTATCCAAGCCAACCGCGAACGGTGCCTCGCCTATGTGCAAAATTCCATAGGGCTCGTTACTGCCCTAAACCCAGTGCTCGGCTACGAAAAGAGCGTTGCCATCGCCAAGGAAGCTCTTGTCACTAACCGGAGCGTCTACGAACTCGTGCTCGAAAAAAACTGGCTCACCCAAACCCAGCTTGATAACATCCTCAAACCCGAGCACATGACGCATCCGCGCAAGTTGACGTGACATGCTTAGCTCCAAGATGCTGCATGAAAGTGCCTAATAGTTTGCCTAGTATGTCTGCTGCGCCTATCTCGGCCGGACCGGTGCGGAAGTTGTCTCGTAATCCGCTCCTGGCCTTTTATCAGTCCTCGATTGGCAAGAAAATCACTGTAGCCCTTACCGGGCTGATCCTGATCATCTATGTGTTGGGTCATCTCGCGGGCAACCTGCAAATCTACCTAAGCCCGGACCGCCTTAACACTTACGCGGAGTTTCTGCGCGCCCTGGGACCACTCCTTTGGCTGATACGAATCTTTCTACTGGCCACTTTTGTTATCCATATAGTGGCTACGGTTCAGCTTACTATCCAGAATCGGCGAGCCAAGCCGCAAAAATATGCAGTTCCCGGCTATCGAAAATCCACATTGGCGTCGCGGACGATGATCATTAGCGGCCTGATCGTGCTTTGCTTCGTGATCTACCACCTTCTGCATTTCACCTTTCAAACTACCAACCCAGAGTTTCACGAACTCCGAGATTCCGCCGGACGCCATGATGTGTACCGGATGGTAGTTCTTGGCTTCCAGCAGCCCCTTATTTCATTCTTTTACGCTTTGGGGTTGTTCTTGCTTACACTGCACTTGAGCCATGGCTTTGCCAGTGTCACGCAAACGTTGGGGATTAATAACCGCAAATTGGAAGGCTTCGTTTCCACTGGAGGGCAAACGTTGGCCTGGCTGGTGTTTGCCGGCTATGTTTCAATCCCCCTGGCCATTCTGTTGGGCATCGTAAGATAGCTCTATGACCGTAACACTTGACGCCAAAGCTCCTTCCGGCCCGCTGGAAAAGAAGTGGGAGCGCCATCGGGCCGAGTCGAAGCTGGTCAACCCGGCCAACAAGCGAAAGTTTGACATTCTCGTTGTAGGAAGCGGTCTTGCTGGCGCCTCGGCAGCGGCGACGCTGGCCGAGCTCGGCTACAACGTGAAGTGCTTCTGCTTTCAGGATAGTGCGCGCCGTGCCCATAGTATCGCGGCCCAGGGCGGTATCAATGCAGCCAAAAACTATCAAAATGATGGCGACAGCGTGTTCCGGCTGTTTTACGACACTGTGAAGGGAGGCGATTTTCGTTCCCGCGAAGCAAACGTCTATCGGCTGGCTGAAGTAAGCCTCGCAATTATCGACCAATGCGTGGCTCAGGGCGTTCCATTTGCCCGGGAGTATGGTGGTCTACTCGCTAACCGTTCCTTCGGCGGCGCCCAGGTGTCCCGTACCTTTTATGCGCGCGGACAGACCGGCCAACAGCTACTGCTGGGCGCTTATCAGGCTCTTGCCCACCAGATTTCACTCGGAACCGTGCGGATGTTTCCGCGTACGGAGATGTTGGACGTTGTCGTCGTCGACGGCCACGCCAAGGGAATCGTGGTGCGGGACTTGGTCAGCGGAGAGATCAGCTCGCATGCTGGAGACACCGTCGTTCTGGCCACCGGCGGGTATGGCAATGTATTTTATCTCTCAACGAACGCGAAGGGTTGCAACGTTTCAGCCACCTATCGCGCCTACAAGCGAGGCGCGTTTTTCGCGAACCCGTGCTACACCCAGATCCATCCGACGTGTATTCCTGTTGGTGGGTCGTACCAGTCGAAGCTCACCCTCATGTCCGAATCGCTACGGAACGACGGCCGCGTCTGGGTGCCGAAACAGAAAGGAGACACTAGACCTCCGAATCAGATTCCTGAGGAAGACCGTGATTATTATCTGGAACGTAAATACCCGAGCTTCGGAAATCTTGCCCCCCGCGACATTGCGTCCCGCAGCGCGAAAGAGGTTTGTGACTCCGGCCGCGGTGTAGGGTCGGGCGGTCTCGGCGTATACCTGGATTTTGCCGATGCAATCAAGCGTCTCGGCAAAGATGTGATCCGGGAACGGTACGGTAACCTCTTCGACATTTACCATAACATCACGAATGAAAATGCGTACCAGGTTCCGATGCGGATCTACCCGGCAGTTCACTATACGATGGGCGGGCTGTGGGTCGATTATAACCTGATGAGTAATCTCCCAGGGCTACATGTGCTGGGGGAAGCCAACTTCTCCGACCATGGCGCAAATCGCCTTGGTGCAAGTGCCCTGATGCAGGGACTAGCGGACGGATATTTCGTCCTTCCCTATACGGTCGGGAACTATCTGGCCACTCAGATGAACAAGAAGGTCGCCGTTGAGCGCCCGGAGTTCAGGGCGGCAGAGCAAGAAATTCGCGATCGGACGGCAAAGCTACTCAGTATTAAAGGCAGAAAGACCGTCACGACATTCCACCGCGAACTCGGGCTTCTGATGTGGGACAAGTGCGGAATGGCTCGTCATGCCGACGGTCTGAAAGAAGCGCTTCGGACGATCCCGGCACTCCGGGAAGAGTTCTGGCAAAATGTTAACGTTCTGGGGGACGGTCGGGAGTTTAACCAGTCGCTGGAACATGCTGGCCGGGTTGCAGACTTCCTCGAATTTGCCGAGTTGATGTGTCTTGATGCGCTTGAGCGCAATGAATCGTGCGGAGGTCACTTTCGGGTCGAATATCAAACCTCGGAAGGCGAGGCGCTCCGGAATGATGATGAATTCTGCCATGTGGCAGCATGGCAGTACAACGGTCTGGATTGCCGGCCGGCACGGTACGTGGAGCCGCTGGTCTTCGAAAGTGTGAAGCTGGCCCAAAGGAGCTACAAGTGAATTTCAAACTTAAGATCTGGCGACAGAAGAACGCTTCTTCTCCGGGGCAGTTCACCGACTACGACGCGAAGGACATTCCGGAAGAAGCTTCCTTTCTGGAAATGCTCGACATCGTCAACGAAGGCTTGATCGAACGAAATGAAGAGCCGGTAGCCTTCGATTCGGATTGTCGCGAAGGGATCTGCGGCATGTGTTCGCTGGTGATCAACGGCGTCCCGCACGGGCCCGGACAAGCCAAGACCACCTGCCAACTCTATATGCGACGGTTCAAGAATGACGATACGATCTGGGTGGAACCGTTCCGGGCTGCCCCTTTTCCAATCGTTCAGGATCTGGTCGTTGACCGGAGCGCTTTTGATCGCGTGATCGAGGCAGGTGGTTACATCCCGGTCCGAACCGGTTCTGCGCCGGAAGCAAACTCGATCCCGATTGCAAAGAGTGCGGCAGATCTGGCTATGGAGGCCGCGGCCTGTATCGGCTGCGGCGCATGCGTGGCGGCCTGTCCCAACTCCTCCGCGATGTTATTTGTTGCAGCCAAGGTTTCCCACCTCGGGTTACTTCCCCAGGGTCAGCCGGATCGCAGCCGGCGTCTCCTCGGAATGGTCCGCAAAATGGACCAGCTGCGCTTTGGGAACTGCACCAATCACTATGAGTGCGAAGCGGTTTGCCCCGCCGAGATCAGCGCAACGTTTATCGCTCGATTAAACCGGGAATACGCCATTGCGGCGTCCAAGGAGGCGTTAGCAGTCGGGTAACAGTACAACGGGGCGCCGCCGCCCCTTTTCGGCCGGCGGTGTTCCGTTCGCGAAAGTGCCGGCCCTCGCGTAGCGATGGCTAGTAGATTCACAGACGGGCGCTGTTTTTGGTTTCAGCAGTAATTTGTGGCCCGGTTGCCGGCGTTTGCCGCGGGTTAGCGAGGCTCGCGTTGAGTGTTAGAATGCGGCGGACCTCCTCGATGGCCTTGGGGTTCCGCTGCGCGGCGTGACCCGAGGAGACGATAAGCTCGGATTTAGCGCCCTCCATATGTGAACTCCAGTACGGCACGACTCCATCGGAGGAATTTGGAAACTCTCTCTCGGCTTCTGAGGGAATTTTCCGAGAGCGGCGGAGCAAAAAAGACCGCTTATCGTGGCGTTTTGTGCCGAGGTTCCGAATCTTATCTCCGAAGAAGCGGAATTGCCCCAATGGAGGTGTTCGTGCTAAAGAAGGGAAGCCATGCCGGGTCACGAGTCTCCTCCCCGCACACCAGCACTGCCTGGCTTGCGGAACTTTAGCGCAGCTCAAAGTGCGCCAAGAGCCCGAGCCGTGGAACTCGCCCTTAAGGCCATAGGTAGCAATCCGCGTGAGCCTTGCTCCAGCACTCCACATCCTTGGAGGAACCTTAACCCGCAAGAAAGCGAGGAATGGGCCCACGCACGGGCCCATTACGAAAAAATGCATCCGCTCCATCCAACCGTTCCCTTCGGATTGGTGCGGATGGAGCAGGTCAAAACGGATATCGGTGTTGAGCGTTTATGCAACCAGCTCTTCCGGGAATGGGACCTTGGACAGCCAACCCGTGCAGAACTGCGAGCTGAGCGAGCACAGATCCGCAATGAACAACCGAAGCTCACGCCGCAACAGATCGACCGGAACGCTTATCGTTATCCAGCGGTTCGCGAACGTTGTCCGCGCGACATGCCTAAAAGACGGGCCCCTGGTTGGGCCGCCGCAAGTTTTGTTCTGCCGAGGAAGACCATCGAGGGACTGACGCTTCTGACCAAGAGCGTGGCGAATCGGGAGCGAACGCTGCGCTCGGAGGAACCGCGTGGGTTCAGAAGGCGATATCCGAAAACACGGAATTTTCATGTTATAAGAGCTTTGAACTACTTGCTCCAGGAACACGGGCTATCGCAGTTCTGCGTCGAGGAAACCGAACCCTTGCCTGGTCGCGTGCGTCGGTTCGCTGTCACTGCGCCAGGATTTACGTACCGTGATTAGGAAATGCCGCCCAGATTGGGACCTTACACCGCCCGAACTCAAAAGCGCGTGGGAACAGGGCGGGAAGGAAACGGTCTTATCCTTACGGGAAAACGTACGCCCAAACCATCGCCGAACAGGATTAGACAGGAGCTATGATTAGGCCGATTACCCTCATTCTCTCTTTTGGTTATTTAGCCTTTGAAATTTATCTGTTGGCGGCGAGACGCGGACGTGGGCGGATGACGAGCGATGATCGGGGAACGCTTGCCAGGATCTGGGCGCTAATCCTCGGCAGTATTGTTTTTGGCTTTTTGGTAGCGCGGCTATTTCCTTTTCTGCAGTGGCCGCAGAAGCGATGGATCGCAGTGGTAGCCGATCTGCTCATTATTACAGGTGTTGTTCTTAGGTTGTGGGCGATACGGCATCTCGGAAGGTTTTTTACCGTAGATGTTGGTATTCAAAGCGAGCAGCGAGTCGTGCAGGACGGGCCATATCGCTTTGTGCGACACCCCTCTTATTCGGCTTCGTTGATTGCCCTGACAGGCGTCGCCTGTCTGACATTCAATTGGCTGGGTTTTTTTGCGATCGTCGCCGGTTGCCTGGCGGCCTACTGGATCCGCATATCAGTCGAGGAAAAGGTCCTAATCAGTAATTTTGGCGATGACTACCGGCAGTATTCTGCCCGGACCAAGCGCCTGATTCCTTGGGTCTTTTGACAATTTACTAAAGCGATTACGGCCCGACGACAACATTCCGGATGGGACTAGCTTGCGCTGGGACCGGGACGACGGTGAGTGGGACTGGGAGCTTGCGTTGCGCGACACGCAGGCGGTGTTGCTTGATTTTAAGCAGGGAAACGGCACCATCCGCAGCGGCGCATCAATCTGTTTCCCTAAAGTCGCAATCTCTTCAGTGTGTGCAGCATCCGAAAGACGATAAAATTTTGATAGTACATCCCCAAGATGTTTCCCCGAGTTGCGTGAGATTTAACCTACTTCTGGGGACGGAACGAATTGAGGGAATCGATCGGTCAATTTTTGGCGACCAAATTCCTCTCCGGGATGTAGATTAGCGAAAGTAATGTATCGTCTTGAGCCTTGGATTAGCTGCCCTTAAATCCTTGTGACGGGATTTTCCGGAGTCATCCTTAGCTTTGTAATGTTCCAAATAAACAGAGCATCAAATTCAATTATGCCGCTCGCGGCCCCAAGTTTCGCAGACATTGGGTTTAAAGAGCGCGCCAACCTTCAGGAATGGATTGTCAAGGAACCATCCCGCCTCGGCGAAGAACTTCTCGTCATCCAGAAGGAATTTTCCCGATTTTCCGAAACTCGCGAACGACTTGACATACTTGCTCTCGATAAACCGGGGTCTCTGGTCCTGATCGAAAATAAGCTCGATGACACGGGCCGCGACGTTACATGGCAGGCTCTGAAATACGCTTCGTACTGCTCTGGCCTGTCCAAGGAAAATATCCGTAGCATCTATCAAGAGTTCCTCCACAAGACCGATCCAAACACCGATGCCGGAACATTGATTGCGGAGTTTCTTGAAGCGGACGATTTTGAAGAAGTAGTGCTCAACAAGGTTTTACTCAGCGTATAATCCTGATAGCCGCTAACTTTCGTAAAGAAGTAACTTCGTAAGGTCCAAGTGGAATATCTGGGCGTGCCGCGCCTTTGGCGTGACACTCCTGCGCTAAGGATTGCTTATGTCGGTCATTGATGCATGGCGATTTGGCTTTGGAAGCACCGTTGTGGTTACGCACCCTCTCTTGTTTGGAATTAGCCCATGCGACAGCGGTCTGACAGATATCGTCACTGCTTTCAACAATAATGCAGCGAGCGCAGGCGAGCCAGCGATCCGGTCGGCTGCATGTTCGACGCCAGCCAGCTCGACTCTGATCCAGTCATCTCTCAGGTGCTGGCCACCTGATACCAGGGTTACCCACCCGTCCCGCTGCGTTCGCCGGGTCGCCTAACGAGCATGAGTCGAGGAAGCATCGCGCCGCCGGTGGTCGCCGTCGAGGAGCAGCCGCGCAAGCCGCTCTGCCTGGACTCGGATCTCGGGAACGGCCAGCACCTCCCAGAGTACGCCCTTCATGCTCGATCCGAGCGTATATAGCACATCCGACGCCGCACCGTTCTGCCCGATGATCGCGCCGTTCAGAAGCGCGTCGACGCCAAGATGCGCTGGGCCCGGACGGATCAGCCCCCGCCTCATCAGGTTCCTCACCAGGGGGTGGTCGATCCTGCGGTAGTCTGACTCCGGTCCGATA
>JBKPCS010000025.1:0-8148 GCA_046727495.1 bacterium
GACTGGGTCCTGGGAAGAGCTCGCTTGAGATCGGTATTCTGGGCGCAGAACCTTGGACTGAAGAGATGCGGTCGGAGATCGAGTCGCGGTTGAACATCTCGGCGCTCAATATCTATGGCCTGTCGGAAGTCATGGGTCCTGGGATTGCTAGCGAATGTATTGAATCAAAAGATGGCGCGGTCGTTTGGGAGGATCATTTTTACCCCGAGATTGTAGATCCCGATACGGGCGAGGTTTTACCTGATGGCAAATTTGGTGAGCTTGTCCTGACTTCTCTAACAAGGGAAGCGTTGCCTGTTATCCGGTATCGAACGCGGGACATTACCTGTTTGCTTCCCCCTACGGCTAGGTCTATGCGCCGCATGGCGAGGATCGCGGGCCGGGCCGATGACATGCTGATAGTTCGCGGAGTAAACGTTTTTCCCTCGCAGATCGAAGAGCTCGTGTTGAAAGAGCCCGAGTTTGCGCCCCACTACCAGATTGTCGTGACCCGGGAGCAGCGTCTGGACGCACTGGAAGTACGAGTAGAAACGAGGAGCATACTCGATCCTGACCAGTGTGCCGGCCTTAGCAAAAAACTGAGTGAGAAGATTAAAAGCTGGGTTGGAGTGAGTGCGAAAACCACCGTGCTTGGCCCCGGTAGTATCGAGCGACCGAGTATCGGCAAAGCAAAGCGGGTCATCGACTGTCGGGAAGGATAATATCCGTGAAAGTCGAGAACTCTTGGCCGACGACGCTGCGAGGTCTCCCGATGAACCGAGATTCTTTAATTCATCAGTCGAATTTGAGAGATTTGAGGTTTAACCGGAGGGCTAGGACCGAAACTCCTTTTGCTTGATTCCTTCTGTTCCAGATCTGTCTTCCGCGAAACGCGAAACGCCGAAGGCTTTGCGAAGGCGAAATCTGCGGTTAATCTTTTTGTAGTGACACTACGCACGGAAGCCGAACAGTTTGAACACATCAAAACACGAGTGTTTCGACACTCTGATGATGCGGTCCGGGAGGTAGCCGATCGGATCGAGAATCTGGTCCGTCGGTGCCAGGAAGAAAACAGACCTACGGTGCTTGGCCTGGCTACCGGTTCAACGCCGGTGAAGCTGTATCGTGAATTGATCCGGCGTCACCGTCAAGGAGGCTTGTCGTTTCGAAACGTAATAACCTTCAACCTCGACGAATACTACGGCCTCTCTCCCGAGCATCCGGAGAGTTACCATAGCTTCATGCGGGTGCAGCTATTCGATCATATCGATATCGCGCCGGAGAATGTCCATGTTCCGGACGGATTGGTAGATCGAAGCGAAGTCTTTGAATATTGCCGGAAATACGAGGAATTGATTGCCCGGGCTGGAGGCATCGATATCCAGATTTTGGGAATCGGTCGGACTGGACATATCGGCTTCAATGAGCCGGGCTCCGGTGTTGATTCCAGGACGCGCATGGTTGCTCTTGATCGGCTGACTCGACGTGACGCGGCAAGAGATTTCCGTGGCGAATCGAATGTTCCTGAATACGCGATCACAATGGGCGTCGGAACCATCCTTGAGGCCCGAGAAATCATCTTGCTTGCGTGGGGTGAATCCAAGGCCGCTGTGTTGCGCGCTGCGATTGAAGGCCCGCAAACAGATTCGGTTCCGGCCAGTTTTTTGCAGCGGCATCCTCAATGCCAGTGTTTTCTCGATGAGACAGCCGCCGAGGAGCTGACGCGATATCGAACACCATGGAAAGTTGGGCCGGTTGAATGGACTCCTGATCTAACTCGGAAAGCGGTTGTCTGGCTCGCCGGCAGTTTGAAGAAACCAGTGCTCCGGCTCCGCGACGAAGACTACACGGAGAACGGACTTGCGACGCTCCTGGTGGAGATTGGCACGGCGTATAGCCTCAATATCCGAATTTTTAACGAGCTGCAGCACACCATTACGGGCTGGCCGGGTGGTAAACCCAACGCGGATGACTCGCATCGCCCGGTCCCGGCGGATCCAGCGCGCAAGCGGATCCTGGTTTTTAGCCCTGAGCCATTGGATGCAGAACTTGGTATGGCTGGGACGCTAAATCGCCTGGTGAATCACGGCCACGAGGTGACACTCGTCTATGTTACGTCGGGCAACCTGGGCGTGCCGGATCGCGAAGCGCGGATGGCTTTGAGTCTGCTAAACGAAGTCCAGGCCGCCAATGACTTGGGAGCGCTCTCAAAGGAGCTCGACAACAAGACTGCGTTTGATGAAGACAGTACTGCGCTTCGCCGTTTCAAAGGTCTGATCCGGAAAGCGGAAGCACGTGCGTCGAGCCAGATCCTTGGGCTGGCAAACGTTCAGTTTCTTGATCTGCCATTCTATGAGCGAGGCCGTTATCGTCAGTTCCACCCGGACGACGGAGATGTCGCGGCGATTGACAAACTCTGCGAATCCACTCAGCCGCACCAAATTTATCTGACTGGAGCAGGCGCAGACCCAAGCAGCGTTGCAGGAATTATCTACCGGCTGGTAAGCGAAGCATTGGAGAGCGGTAAGAGGTCCGGCAAATGCCAGATCTGGTTGTACTCTTCCGGAGAGCGTCCATTGCTCCCCCACGAAATTAACATGGCCGTGCCACTGAGTCCGGCAGAGCTGGCCATAAAACTCGATTCTCTGTATCACCATCGATCTCAAAGAAGCCAGACGCCGTTTATTGAATCGGGCGAAAGCTGGCAACACGCCGAGCGCACCAACCGCTCAACCGCCCAGCATTATGATCAGCTTGGGCTTGCGGAGTACGAGGCTATTGAAGCATTCAGGCTGCTTGCAGGGCCAAAGCGCTGACTCTGCGGACGCCGGCGATGCCGACAACGGAATTCAGCCAAGCCAGTCGCAAGGCCAGGTTCTGGCTACATTGATAAAACTGTATCTCTCAAGGATTGGTCGACTTGTGGGCAACGCGTCAACTCGCAGAAAACGAACTCGGTTTCTCGCTATCTCAATTCGTGCTGATAGTAGGGCGCGATAAACGCCTTTGCCGCGAAAATCCTGGAGAACACCTCCGCCCCAAAGGCCTGCGAATGCACTATCCGGCGAGGTAGTCACACGAGCGAAACCGACAGGTTTTTCATCATGATAAGCTACAAATGTAACTTCCCGTTGCAATGAATCGGTCAGGTTGAAGGCGAGCTGCTCGTGACTAAGACGCGTGCGATTCCAAATCGCTTTTTCGACCGAAAGAACGTCATCAATTCCGCTTTCATCGCTGACCCGCTTAACTTCGATCGCTATCGAAGGATTCGCCGATAGAGTTTCCGGGACCTCATCTACATCCAAAATCATCAATGCTTCTTCGTTCCCGATAATGAACCCGCGTTGCCGTAGTTTAACGATCAGGTCAGACGGCTCGTCGTGGCTATAGACTTTCCATTCAAACGATCGATTCAGAGAACTCCAGTGCTCGATTTCTCGATCTATGACGGCATCAGCCTGTGCAGCCGAAAAACGCGAAAATGCAATTCCGCTCCACGGCGGACCGATGGCCCGAACCACGTTTGGCTTCGTGTCGAGACGCGTTCCAAGGCCTGCAACCGTCTGGCGTTCCCGGTCTAGAATTTGTAAAACTTCGGTCTTATCCATCTCGATTCAGGTTCGGTAAAACGTTTGCCCGCGCAATCGTGAAGAAATATTAACCAGCGAACTATCTAAATAGCTTCAAACCTCTTCGCGCCTGGGGTAGTCTAACCATCTATGGGATTATTTAATAACCTCCTCTCCGCAATTTGGTCGCATGCCCCTAAGGCTGCGGCTCCAGCTTCCGCCCCGGCTGCTGGTGCCACCACAGCAGCGCCTGCTGCAGCCGATACGACCACTCCCGGCCCAGCTGCCGCCGCTCCTGCCGCTGCAGCGCCGGTTGACGTCGGTGCAATTCTCGATGGTCTCGCGGCCAAATCATCAGAGCATCTTGATTGGAAGAAATCGATTGTTGACCTAATGAAACTTGTTGGAATGGATAGCAGCCTTAGCGCACGTAAAGAGTTAGCCAAGGATCTGGGTTATGCAGGCGACATGAATGATTCGGCTTCCATGAACATCTGGTTGCATTCAGCGGTCATGAAGAAGCTCGCAGATAACGGCGGCAAAGTTCCAGCTGAGCTGTTGAAAGCGTAAAGTTAGTTGGTTGGTCTCCGAGACAAAGGCGTGAAGCTGGTGCTTCACGCCTTGTATTTTTTATATGATGTCAGAGCAGTCACGCGTTGGGCGGTTCGCCACCTCGTTGCTTCTGTGCTAGCACTTACAATAGCACCAGCACTCGAAATGACTCCGCTTCCGACCCTCGACGATTTTCCAATGCGCACGACCGATCTTATCCGGTACGGCGACACTGACCGCCAAGGTCACGTTAATAATGCGGTGTTCGCGACTTTCTTTGAGACTGGCCGGGTGGCCTTTTTGTTTGATAGAAACTCTTCGATTCTGCCGGAAAGAACCATGCTGGTCATCGCGCGCCTGGTAATTGACTTCCGTTCCGAGCTTAACTGGCCGGGAAAGGTCGAGATAGGTACCCGGGTCGAAGGCTCAATGGCGAAAGTCTTGAGTGACTTAGGCCCGCTGAAACGAGAAATCTCTGACCTCTTCGGGACACTCTCGCTGCGCCCCAAAGGGAAGTCGGCCGGCTACAAAGCTTTACTTAAACTGTTGCCTCTGGGAGAACCGATTCCAGTAGCGTCATCGTAGTTCGGCTTGCAATTGTAGGTGCCGTTGCCTCCGCGTGTGATGTCACGGAAATTTGTGTACTTGGTGTTCTTAAAGACCCAATAAATGTTGGTGTTTACTAATCCAAAACGCGATTTGCGCTCCTGGTTTGTAGTGATTTGCCAGGCAGTGAAAATCGGCGACGACCACGACGTGCCTCCAACACCAATCCATCCACCTTGGCTACTGGTATAGATTGCAACCAGCTCCCCAGGAAAACAAACATCAGGGATATTGCGGCCGGAAGTGTTAGTCAGACCGCGGCTGTTCCCTTGTGGTACGACGGCAGAGCATAGACCGAAGAGACGCCCCCGCCTCCTTGCAAAGGAGGGGAGAAGTTCGTTGAGTCGTTCAGCCCTGTTTCACTGATATACGCGCCGGTGTTGCTGTTGAATTTATAAGTGGTTCCGCCGATCGCCGAGACGTTCGGGTTACATGCTGGATAAGAGATATAGCTTGAGCCAGAGTCACCGCTGGAAGCAGCCCAGGTAATTCCGAGGGCAACACCTTTTTGGAAAGTCGAATCGATAGCCGGATCGTGCCCGGATTCATCGCCTCCGAAGCTGCAATTCACAGCTTCCACATGGTTAGAAGAGTTGTTGTTCACAATCGATGCATAGGCGTCCGAGATCGATTGAAAGCTCAGGTCAGGCATCACGTAAATCGCCACATTCGCGCCGGGCGCCAGTCCAGCCACGGTTTCCACGTCTAAATAAGCCTCAACGGCGTCTGTTCCATTGCTTTCGGAACCGATAACCCCGCAATCGATTGAGACTCGAGGAATCGATCCAGTTCGATGGATTTTACAATAAGAAAAGAATGTATTCAGATCTTGGTTCAGCACGTCGGAGTCGATCACGATCGCAGCGGTATGTCCGGTGCCAGGAAAGCTGCGCTGAACGGGCAGGTCGAAACTGACTGCTATTGCGCCCGGCAACGCATATCCGGAGATTCCATATGGCGAACCCAGCGCATTGGGATGGGCTGCCTCAGGTGTTGCTTCAGTTGTCGCCCGCTCAGCCAGTATCGGCCCTTTGTTTGCTAGCTCGTGCATGACGTGTGCGAGTACCACGTTGTTGATTCTCACCCCGGCTACCGCCCCGCTTAAGTGAGACGGAATTGTGATCGGACTCGCATTAGCGTAGCGGACCTGTTCCGAGCTCTGGCGGACCGAATGAATCTCTGTTCTAAAGAAGTTTTCCGCGATACCCACTCGGTGCGGCGGCTGTGACAATGGTTCGATCTGCGGAAATCCGTTCGACCTGGAATCCGGCATTGCGCAGCGCACCCGTAACATATTCGAGTTGCGCTGTGGTTGGCGCGAAGTCGCGATCAAACTCCTCCGAAGTCAGAAAATGATGATATGCCGGGGAGCCGAGTTCATGCTGTTTCTGGATGAGTTGTTGCAGTTCTGCCTCGTGATTGCGATGGAGTGTCAAGGTTACCTCGACCAGTTCCCCGCCGGAACGCCGGCCAAGATCTTGCGTGCCGTTGATGTTTCGTAACGCTAACGCAAGCGGGGAGGTTTCCAAGGCTGCTGCCATCGACGCGGGCGTCACAAACCCTATGGCGGGATAGTGTAAGGCGTATCTCAAGACTCGAACATAGATTCTGCGCATAATGATTCGTGATAGAGGGGAACGAGCTTACTGACCAAGGATAAACTATGAAAATTGCAGCTTTTCTATACGCGCGAATGCAAAAAAGTACGCCGAGCCATCCACCATCATGGTTGTCGATCGCCGAATCTCTGCTCGCTATCCGGCAATCGCGAGCTAAGATAACCTCACCGCTCTATGAGTTTTCGAGTTGTTGCGCTGCTTGGCCTCTTTTCATTTGCTCCAGCAATTGGCGTTGCGGAAGACATCAGCACCGCAAATGGAGTCACATTCCACGACATCGAAATCCTTAGCCGGAGCTCTTCCTCAATCGCATTTCGCAGCCGTGAAGGCGAATACCAGATTGCCTTGTCCGATCTTAAGCCGGCCGATCGCGTGAAATATTCGAAATCATTGGCCAACTCAATTTCGTTGCCTGCGCTAACAGTGATCGGCGAATCAAAACCGTTCAATACGGAGGCGCCTCCGACCAAAGGCGAGGCCATTATGGAGAAAGAGCTGCGGCGCCAGCAGCAGGAACAGATTGATGCCGCGAAGAAGCGAAAAGAACATCCACCGCCAAAGCCGATTCAGGTCGCACGCGGCGTGACGGTCAGCCTCGGCTCTACCAATCCGAGAAATGAGGCAGCGATCATGCCAAGCTACTTAACAACAGACTATCAGAGTCTGGATCCGAAGATTATTGAAAAGGACCTGAAAGGTTTTCTGGTACCGCAACCAGGAAATAAATAACCAGCGGTTCTTCGCCACCGCATTTCGGCTATTTGTCGCCTGCGATAACTAGCGTCGCCCTCACTAAGAAAGTTTTAACGACGACATTTCGCTTTCCCTCCTATAAGTCGTATACGTCCTATACGTCCCAAAGGTCCTATCCCAAACACGCTCAGTCGCTCGCCCACAGCCACCACCACTTCCGCTAGTATTTGACCTTCAATAAATACAACCCTTCCGCCGGCGCAGTGTATCCGGACTTCCCTATGACCGGATGCTTTAAAAGATCGTCGATCCACGCCATGTTTTCCTTTCCGGACGCCACCCGAACGATGCTTCCAACCAGCATCCGGACCATCCGATAAAGAAATCCGGTCCCTTCGAAATCGAGTCTGATCAAGTCCTTTGCCGCATGCACATCGATCCGTTGGATGGTGCGAATCGTGTTCTCATCCGGTTTGCCGCGGCCGGCCGAAAATGAAGCAAAGTCGTGAGACCCGCGGAATCGGGCGGCCGCTTCAGACAAAACGTCTCGGTCAAGCTGATATGGAAGATGCCAACAGCGCCCTATTTCAAGTGGCTGCATGATGGTATTGTTCCAGAGGCGGTATCGGTATGTTTTACCAATGGCCGAATAGCGAGCGTGGAAATCCCGCGGCGCAAACTGGCACCGCATGACACGAATCTCTGGAGGCAGATTAGCATTGAGGGCGGCGACCCATGTGGCCAGGGTGTACTTTTCCGGTGGCACGTCCACGTGAGCGACCTGACCTAAAGCGTGGACTCCTGCATCCGTGCGCCCGGCGCCATGCACCACCGTGGGCGCGGATAAGAGGCGGTAAAATGCCTGTTTCAAATGGTCCTGCACCCCGTTTTTGTTTGGCTGGCTTTGCCAACCGCTGAACCGGCCTCCGTCGTAGGCGATCGTCAGTTTTAACCGAGAGCTGTTTTGTACATCACCCATGTTGTCTATCTCTCCTTGCCGCGTCGTTGCGACGGGGAAGAGGATGGCTAAGCCCTGGGGCCGGGTCGTTCAACACGACACGCAAACTGGTGCCGGGCGACCTGAACCCAGAATGCACCACGTCTTTGCCGAGCACTACCCTGGCATC
>JBKPCS010000026.1:0-24163 GCA_046727495.1 bacterium
TACCTTGGCTACAAAGAAATGCGACGGCTCGGAGGTCTTGGCTTTCCCCAGCAACTCCCACAATTGATCGCGTTCCGGCTCGTTCATTGCCTAGATTGAACACCACAAAACGTGCAAAGTTTCACGTCACCGTGGCCCCCAGTCTCCCTTTTTTTAACGACCGCTGAAGCGGGAGGTTACACTACAAACCGGTGGTTTCTCAAGGAGGAAATCGCGGCCCTTTCAGGGCCGCAGTCGACCGTCTTCGGTCTCCGTCGACCGTCTTCCGTTAGTCCCCAGCTTCCAGGAATCCTTCCAGCTGACGGATTCGGGTTGGGTGGCGCATTTTGCGCAGGGCTTTCGCCTCAATTTGGCGGATCCGCTCGCGAGTAACCCGGAATTGTCGGCCAACTTCCTCGAGAGTCCTGCTGTAACCGTCAACCAGGCCAAAACGTTGCTCAAGGACCTGGCGTTCGCGCTCGGTTAGCGTATCGAGGACGTCTTTGATTTTTTCGCGTAGCATGACGATCGCCGTCATATCGCTCGGGTTCTCCGCGCCTTTATCCTCGATAAAGTCTCCAAAATTTGTGTCCTCGCTGTCGCCAACCGGTGATTGAAGCGAGATCGGTTGCTGAGCCATTTTAAGCACTGCTCGGACCCTCTCGACCGGCAATTGGATCTCTTCGGCGACTTCTTCCGGAGTCGGTTCCCGGCCATATTCCTGGACCAATTGTTTTTGGACCCGCATCAGTTTATTGATCGTCTCGATCATGTGGACCGGGATCCGGATCGTGCGTGCCTGATCGGCAATTGAGCGCGTGATGGCCTGGCGAATCCACCAGGTCGCGTAGGTCGAGAATTTGTACCCTCTCCGATACTCAAATTTCTCGACGGCTTTCATCAGCCCCATGTTCCCTTCCTGGATCAGATCAAGGAAAGACAGCCCGCGATTGGTATATTTCTTAGCGATAGAAATTACAAGGCGCAGGTTGGCCTCGACCATCTCGGTCTTCGCTCGCAATGCCTTCTTAAGCCAATCCTTTAACTCGTAGTATTGCTTGGCGAAGTCTGTCGGCTTGAGCCAAAGCCGATACTCAAGCTCGTGGACACGCGCTTTTTGTTCTGCCAGTTTTGCCGAGTTGGAACTGTGCTCAAGGCGCCTGATATCATTTTGAAGATTGTTCAGCAGGCGAATGTGATCGTCAGCCAGTTGAACAAATTCCTCGGTGACCTTCTGTTTGAAATAGAACCGCGGAAAAATCCGCATCAACGCGTTGTGTGCTTTCTGAAATTCGGAGCGTAGCGCGCTTTCTTTGCCGGCTCCACGAGCATCCGCGAGTTTCCCGTAAAGGGCGTTGGTCTCAGCGCCGGCGCGTTCGAGTTGCCCGCACAACCGCGGCAACGCCTTCATATAGCGCTCGCGGCTTTCGATTTTCTTGTCGAGGATGACACGATCGAATCGTTCCCGTCCTTCGATCAGTTTCTGCGCTAGATCCAGATGCGCGGCAAACGTGAACCCGAATCGGTTGATGAACTTCTTTACCATCAACTCCGCGGCTTCGATTCTCTTCGAAATTTCTACTTCTTGTTCCCTGGTAAGCAGCGGAACTTGCCCCATCTGCTTGAGGTACATTCGGACTGGATCGTCGAGGATGTCGAGTTTCTGATCCTTTTCTTCTTCCTCGTCGTCCGTGTCTTTCTTTCCGTCTTTGTACCGATCCACCTCCGAGGCGTCGATGATATCGACTTCCATGGAACGTAGTCGTCCAAGGAGCTGTTCCATCTCGTCCGGATCGACCATGCCCTCGGGCAACGCTTCATTGATGTCGTCGTAGGTGAGATATCCTTGCTCTTTGGCAAGCTTTACCATCTCACGGAGGCGCTCCTGAAGGTCGACCTCGGTCGAAACGTGAGCGGCTAACGTTGAGCCGTTCGTCGAAGCTATCGGAGTTACCGGAACGACCTGTTCCGGCTCATTCGCCGGCTTTTTCGCGGCAGCCTTCAACGCCTTCCGTTTAGAGTGTGGCGTCTGGGACTTGGCTTTTTCCTTGGCGCGTCGCGGCTTTTTCTCCTTTTTTTTAGGCTTGGCAGAGTTTGACTTGGGCGATTTTTTGGGGGTGCGTTTTGCCATATCCAGCTACGAAGACGTTGGCTGCGATTCCGCCAGGGAAACGAGGGGAAGTGTAATCAGAAGTTGCACTTGTTACTTAGGGTGCCCGGCTCGGAAGTCGCGAAATATCAGTGATGCGAGTTTGCAGGTCAAGGACTTCTTTGAGTTCCTGCGCAGCTTGATTGCACGCGGACGTGTCGTCCGATCGAAGTCTCTGGACGGCCACCAGTTCTACACGCCGGCGTTCTAATTCGGATAAAGCAAATTCTCTCCAAAAGAGTTCGCCCATCTCAGAGTTCAATTCTCGATTGGCCAAAATTTGAGAAAACTGAGCTGCTTCTGCCCGCGGTAGAGAGGCAAAAAAGACTCCGAGACTATTCGGTTCCTCAATCTGCAGGTCGGAGGCGAGTATTTTTGTTAACAGTTCTGCGCCATCGACGTGACGCAGAACCGATTCCCATGGCTGGGTTCGAATCTTTCCGAGTAATTCTGGTTCAGTCAAAGCGGCTTTGCAGATAACGGCGATGTCATGACGCGGAACCTTGACTGCCTCCGCTCGAGCTTCATCCGTGGTCGCGCGAGGCGCCCGCGCTTGTGACTGAATCATTTGAGTAAAAGCATCTCTAGAAATACTAAGCCGAGCCGTTAGACGGCTGATCACTGTATCGCGCAGAACGGCGTCCGGGATGACCGTTACGAACTGCGCCATCTTTCGAGCGAATGCAACCCTTCCCGCCGTCGTCCCGAGGCCGGCGACGTTAGAGTTGTGTTGCATCTGGAATTCAAAAAAATCTTCTGCCGCTTCCACCTGTTGTTTGAAAGCATCCGCGCCGGATTTCCGGATCACCGAATCGGGATCTTCGCCTGCTGGTAATCTACCGATTCGGACCTGAAGTCCGGCGCTGAACAAGACTTCGAGTGCCCGTTCTGCGGCTCGCTCTCCCGCTCTGTCTGAATCGAAGAAAAGAATCGTCTCATCTGAGAAACGTCGAAGCAGCCTCGCGTGCCGCTCGGTCAAGGCGGTCCCCTGAGGCGCGACGACGTTTTGGATGCCTGCTTCGAAAGCCGTGATTAGATCAAGCTGGCCCTCCAGAACGATTGCCTGGCGAGCAGTGGCAATCGCGCGTTTCGATTTATGCAGGCCAAACAATATGCTGCCCTTGGAAAAGAGGGGGGTTTCAGGAGAGTTGATATATTTCCCGCCCGCCGCTTTTGGATCAAGGATTCGGCCACTGAAAGCAATTACTTCCCCAACGTCGTTGCAGATCGGGAAAATCAGTCGGTCGCGAAATCGATCATATGTTCCCGATTTGGGATTATTTTCGTCCCGAGGCTTTACTAATCCGCTCGCTTCAATTTCTTCTCGCTTGAAGCCGGCTTCGGTCGCCCAGCGTGTAAGGGCGCTCCACGTGTTGGGCGCGTACCCAATTTGCCAGCTCTTGGCGATCCCAATGTCTAAACCGCGGCCTTTCATATAGGCACGCGCGTGGTCCGCCGCCTTAGTGCGCAAAAGGTTTCGATGGAACCATTCGGCCGCCTCGAAATGGAGCCGTAGCAAACGTTTCCGTTGACTTAGCCGCTCTTCTTCCTCGGCGCTGAACTCCTCCTCGACAATCGGTATGCCGGCTCGCGATGCCAACCGGCGAACCGATTCAGGGAAATCGACATTCTCATACTGCATCAGAAATTGGAAGACTGAGCCTCCAGCGCCGCATCCGAAGCAGTAGAAGCTCTGCTTCGCCGGGTTGACGTAAAACGAGGGAGTCTTTTCCTGGTGAAACGGGCATAGCGCCCTGAATTCGGAACCTGCGCGTTTCAATGGGAAGTAAGAGCCGATGACCTCAACAATATTTGAGGCGGCGGCGACCTGCTCGACTGTTTCTTGCGCGATTCTTGGCATTATCCCCCGGCCACCATCCGAACGATCTCAATCTTATCTCCATCTCTTACCGAGGTGGCAGGAAATTCTTCGCGCGGAACCGGTTGGCCGTTTTGCTCGACTAACACAAGCTTTTCGCCAAGGCCGAGCGAACGCAACAGATCGGAAACTGTTTTGCTTTCTGGGATCTCCCGAAACTTTCCGTTCAAGGTCAACTTCATACACCAAGAAGCGCGGCGTCCCAGTCTTTCCACACCGGTTCTAGATCATGCGCGCGAAGCGCATGAACGATTTGTTCAGGCGACCGGTGATCCTCAACTTCAAACTGACACTCGGCTTTGGCGCCGGTCCGACTCCCAGGTCCGCCGTTGGGGCCGTTCTTCGCACCGACGGAATCGGTAATACGGCCTTTTACTGTCAAATGCAGTGACTCTTTTCCTTGACCGGTATATCCCCCAGGCTCGGTTCGGCTCCCGGCGCTCATCAGAGTGACTCCCAGGGGCATGAGAGCATCGCGCAATTCAGCCGATTCTCGCGTGCTCAGCACGATGCCGATTTGAGGAAAAGTAACGCGTAGAGCGCATAATAGTTGAACCAGGTCACGATCGGAAAATGCGAAACGCGGATGAAACCCGCCGGCGGCAGCCCGAATGCGTGGGAGACTGACCGTCAGCTGTGAACGCCAGCATTTTCGCAGCAGAAACTCAGTGTGTTCCGCCAACGCGATAGCATCCGACCGCCATTCGGCAAGCCCAAGCAGAGCGCCTATCCCAATGCGGCGGAAGCCGGCCGCGTAGGCCCGTTCGGGACATTCCAAGCGCCAATCAAAGTCTTTCTTTGGGCCAGAAGTGTGGAGTTCGGCGTAGATTTCGCGATTGTAGGTTTCTTGATAGACGACGAGTCCTTCTGCGCCTGCCGCAATGAGAGGCCGATAATCTTCGGTTTCCATCGGGCCTACCTCGAGTGAAACCGAAGGGACCAGGCTGCTTACTCTTTTAACAACGTCAGCAAGGTAGCCGTTGGACACGAATTTTGGATGCTCGCCTGAAACTAAGAGGATATTCCTGAATCCATGACCCGCCAGATATCTGACTTCTTTCTCAATCTCATCAACAGATAACGTGACTCGCAGGATCGGGTTGTCGCGTGAAAATCCGCAATAATGACAGTTGTTGATGCACTCATTTGAAACATATAAGGGCGCGAACAACCGCATGGTTCGACCGAAAAATCTGCGGGTGATGGCCGCTGATTCACGAGCAAGCTTCTCCAACCGGCTGTTTGTCATCGGCTCGAGCAGGGATCGGAACCGGTTGATTGAACGGCTTGTCGGACGGTCCGAAGAACGGAAGAGATCGGCAAACGTCATGTGATTGACGTAACATTGTCCGGTCAGGTCATGATGTCCAGTTGACGGCTGAATGGCAGGCCTTGGGAAGCAGCCTTGGGCGGGACATCGTCGGACTTTCTGGCCGATTTCCAACCGTTGGCGGGGCACAAAGGGGTTGCAGTCCGAGGTATCCGCTGTCTTCAAAGCAGATTTTAAGCCCGGGCGATGAATTTCCGGCGTTTGGGCTTCAAGATGGGAAAAAAAGCGCCGTACTAGGATACGAAATTGTAATAGCTACGGTTTTTTATAATGCCTCTCCGCGCTTCCATCGCTGCTTTGGGCATAGCGTTTGCCCTGGTTTTCCTCAGTCCCTTTGCTAACGCCTGGGATTTTGATTCGATTGCGCCGCCGCCAGCCGCCCTAACCGACCAATATCCGACCGCGCGACAAGTTTTCGATGCCGAGCTCTTTCTCTACGAACGGTGGAACGCCCATGATATGGAGGGCTACCTGGACTGCTTTTGGAACTCCCCGGATCTGTCCCTTATCGACGATGCCGACCGCTATACCGGCTGGCAGGAATTGCGCGAAGTATACTTGCGCAATTATCGGAACCCCGCCGACATGGGGCATGTCACCACGAGTCGAATTCAAGTCTTATTGGTGGAGGCGGACCTAGCTTTGGCAGTGATCGAGTGGGTACACGCTCCTGCTGCGCCCCGACATACGGTGATCGGTATTGATACAGACCTGCTGCGACGAATGAACGGGCGATGGAAAGTCGTCAGTTCTCACGGAAGTACCCATTTAGGGTTATAGGCTTTGGTCTTGGACTCTGCCGTCGCTTTGCGACGCCATTCCCAACACCAACAACCGTAATCCATCCCCGTCAGCGCCGGCTAAGTTTTGTCGTCGCTTCGCGACTCCAAGCTCGGGCTCAACGCAGAAACGCTTCCGGCAATCCGCCGTCTACCGGCAGAATCTGGCCGCTCGTTTTGCTTAGGCGCTCGGAAATCAGAATGAAATAGGCTTCCGCTTGGTCGCTGGGCGTAATCGGACTCTTGGTCAACGTGCGGTCTGCATAGAACTGCGCGAGTTTTTCCGTAAGGCTTTCGCTTGACTCCTGTTCGGTGAAAGGAATCTCGTATTTTTGAAGTGAAGCAATAACCCGTTCTCGCGGAAACATTGAGCTACCTTTGACGACTGTTGCGGGGGCAACGCCGTTAACCCGCACTAAGGGCGCCAGTTCAATGGCTAGTTCGCGGATCAAATGATTCACTGCGGCCTTGCTGGTGTCGTAAGCCAAACTTCCTTTCTTTGCCACTACCGCATTGGCGCTAGAGGTCAGAACCAGGGTTCCGGGAAGCCCTTGTTCGCGAAAAATCTTTCGCGCCTCATCCGCGACCAGATGCGAGCCGGTGACATTGATATTTAGCGTCGCGGCCCATTTTTCATCAGTAATGCGGCCAGTCGCATCTGGGGGGAAAAAAACTGCCGCAGTTAGCGCGACGCTATCGAATCCGCCGTAGGCAAGAACGGTTTGCCGGAACAATTGGCGGATACTTTCCCGTTCAGTAATATCGGCCTTCAGCGCAATCGAGATCCCGCAACTGGAGATACCTGAACCGGCAACACCGATTCCGGACCCGAGTTTATGGTTGATCTCTGACGCTGTAGTTTTCGCTGCGTCCTCTTGGAGATCCGCGCAGACGAGATGTGCTCCGTCTCGAATCAGCCGGAGCGCAAGTTCTTTGCCAATGCCGCTGCCTGCTCCGACAACGACGACAATCTTTCTGGCGAGCTCTTTTTCCGGCGGCATGCGCCGCAACTTCGCCTCTTCGAGTTGCCAATACTCAATGTCAAAAGCTTCCTGCTTGGGAAGCGCGATATATTCATCGACCGTCTCGGCCCCGCGCATCACCTCGACTGCGCAATTGTAGAATTCGGCGGTTACCCGTGACTCGCTCTTATCCTTTCCCCAGGCAATCATCCCGAGCCCCGGGATGAGGACAACTGTCGGGTTTGGATCCCGTACTGGCGGCGAATCCGGGTGCTTACATTCGTCGTAGTACGCGCGGTAATCCCTTCTGTAATTATCGAGTCGCTGCAGTAAAAGCTCTTTGAGCTGCTTGAGATCCTTGCTCGCTGGATCCCAATCGACATAAAGCGGTTTGATTTTTGTGCGCAGAAAATGATCGGGACAAGAGGTCCCAAGCTCTGCCAGACGAGATGCGTCTTCACTATTTACGAAACGCAGCATGTTTTCGTCTGTCTGTACGGTGCCGATAAAACGGCGCTGCTGGCTTACCTGACCCCGCAGCCACGGCAGGAGATGAATCAACAATTCATCCCTGACGGTTGGGTCGAGGCGTTCGTATTTTTGGCCACCAAACGTCGCTTTCCCTTTGTCTCGTTCCGCGATAAATGCCGCGGCTCGCTCAATCAATTCGAGGCTGAGGTCATAACACGCTTTGTCATCATCCGCCCAATTGATGAGGCCATGCTGGCCGAGAATCGCTCCCTTTGCGTTCGGGAATTGTTTACATAAAGCTTCCAGGCGTAATCCAAGATCGAACCCAGGACGCTGCCATGGGGTCCAAAGCACTTCTTCGCCATAAATCTCGCGAGTCAGCTTTTCTCCGTTTTTGGACGCGGCTATGGCGATAACTGCGTTGGGATGGGTGTGATCGACATGTTTGAACGGAACAAATCCGTGCAGCGGCGTGTCAATCGACGATGCGCGCGGGTTTAAGTCGAAAGTGCAGTGCGCATAAGCGTCGACCATTGCATCTTCTGCAGCACTCTTCGGACCGTTGTTTGGCGACTTCTGGTAAATTGTGCGAAGGCGTTCCAGCCCGGACATTGTCAGACTCGCGAAGTTTTCGCGCCTCGATGTTCGCAGATCGCCTCCTGAGCCTTTTACCCAAAGCACCTGGATGATTTCGCCGGTCAGAGGGTCCTTTTCATCGATCTTTGACCATGTATTTCCACCACCTGTATTCGTGATCCGCAGATCGGCGCCCAACAAATTCGAGCGATAGATCAAGCGACCGACTGGATCCAAGGTGGCAGCGTGGGCATCGTCCCACAGGTAATTAACATGTTTGAAGCGCTGATTCATTGTCTGGTAATACCTCTATAACGGTCCAGCGCAGCTATCCACTGATCGCTGCTAGTTGGCTCGAATCGTTCAATCGAAAACGAGTTTCGGATGATCTGCCGCATCTCGCTGAGCGAGGCGAGCTCGCCATCCGTTACAGCCTGGATTAGAAGATTTCCAAGCGCTGTTGCTTCTACCGGCCCTGCGAGCACCGGCAATCTCGTGGCATCCGCCGAAAACTGGTTTAAAAGCTTACTTTGGCTGCCGCCTCCGACAATGTGTAGGGCATCGATCTGAAAGCCGAACCTGACTCGAAGCTGATCGATCATGTCTGCGTACGAGAGAGCCAAGCTTTCCAGAATGCATCGGGCGATTTCGCCTGGAGTCTCAGGTGGGGTCTGAGCAGTCGCTTTGCAAAACGAGCGAATTCTTTCGATCATGTTTCCTGGTTTCAGGAATTCGTCGCGGTTCGGGTATACCAGCGAACGCAAGGCTGGAGCGGCGGCAGCAGCTAAGTTCAGGTCTGCGTAGTTTAAATCGAGTCCCGCCGCGGCCAAGTCGCGCCGCGTCTCTTGGAGCAACCAGAGGCCCATGATATTTTTCAAGAACCGGACGCTGCCGCCGTACCCGAGCTCGTTGGTAAAATTGGCGTTACGCGAGGCATCGTCAATTCTCGGTTCACTGGCTTCCACTCCGATGAGAGACCAGGTACCGGAGCTAATAAATGCCCAGTTCTTTCCTTCTGCTGGAACCGCAGCGACTGCGGCGCCAGTATCGTGCGAGCAGCTGGCAGAGACTCGGCAGCCAGTAAGTCCGGTCTCCGACGCGATCTCATTGGCCAGTGGCGCCAAAAGCGTACCGGAACGAACAACCGGCGGGAAAAGTTTACCAGGACAACCCAGATGTCCCATCACTGGTTCTGACCACTCGCCTTTCCGTGGGTTGAAAATCTGCGTCGTACTAGCGCTGCTCAGCTCCGCGACCGCCTCGCCGCTCAGCAGAAAATTAAGATAATCTGCAATCGGCAAGAAATGGTCTGCGATCTCCAGCAAGGCCGGTCGGGAGAGAACATCGTCGTACATTTGGTACAGCGAGTTGATCTGCATGAATTGAATGCCGGTTTCCTCGAAAATGAGGTCGCGCCCTGCCTTCTTTAACATCGCGGGATAACTTCGATCTGTCCTATTATCTCGATAATGGAAAGGAAGTCCGATCAAAGGTTCCGTCCGGCTCATATACGCATAGTCGACGCCCCAAGCATCGACACTAACTCCGGCGAGAGTTTCATGGTCGCGATGGATGGCTGAAAGGCCCTTTTTGATTTCGTCGAAGAACTTAAGGATATCCCAGCGCAGACTTCCTCGCACAAGAGTCGGGCCGGTCAAAAAGCGATGTACCTCTTTAAGGTTGATCTTGTTTGATGAGAGTTCTCCGAGGACAACGCGTCCACTCTCAGCTCCAAGATCGCAAGCAATGTAAGATTTAGCACTCACGGATATATGGGGGCATTGGTCCTATTGGTCCCATTAGGTCCTATCGATACGATCCAGAGGATGCTCTACGAAACGGTGGCTAATAAGCAAGCGCGAGAAAAAAAGGTTCGATACGTTTTTAACCACCGGCGGACTGAGCGCCAGCCACTTATGACTGGCGCGGATAACACCGAACGCTTTCGGGACTGGGTCCTGGCGCCACTCCACAAAAAAATGACCCGGGCCGCGCACGCCAAGGAGTAGAAGTCGAGAGATTCGTGCGCAAACCCGGATCGCCTTAACCAATGAATATAGACAGGGCTTCTGGGTCGCTGTTCAAAAGTTGTTCACAATTTTCTTGAATTGCCTAACTCGGGCTGCTCCAAAGCTTGCCCGTTACACGGTTTCCGCTACCCTCTGGACGGATGCGAGACACGATTCTTGTTGTCGACGATGAACCCGATGTAGTCGATCTGGTGCGGCACCATTTGCATCGCACCGGTTTTGGGGTTCTGACTGCGTCCACAGGATTTTCGGGTCTGCAGATCGCACGAGAGTCGCGACCAGACGCTATCATTCTGGACGTTATGCTTCCTCAGATGGACGGATTTGAGGTATGCCAAAAGCTGCGCCAGAACAAAGAGACCTCCGATATTCCAATCCTCATGTTGACAGCCAAGGGAGAAGCTTCCGAACGGATCGCGGGTTTGGAGTTGGGTGTGGATGACTATATTTCTAAGCCATTCAGCCCACGAGAACTGATCTTACGCGTCCAGAATTTGCTTCGCCGTTTACGAGCTGCCCAGGATGCTTCCGTTCTGACAGTCGACGAGTTTCGGGTCGACAAAGGAAATTTTGATATTCGGGTCGCCGGCAAACCTCTCGAACTCACGACCACTGAATTCAAGCTCCTCGCAATCTTGATCGAACGTCGTGGACGAACCTTGTCTCGTGAGACTTTGCTACAGGATGTCTGGGGATACACCAATGTGATCGATACACGAACGGTAGACACTCACGTTCGCAGGCTTCGCGAGAAATTGGGGCACGCATCGGACCGGATCGTGACGGTTCGCGGTGAAGGTTATCGGTTTTCGACGAATCGTAAGTTGTGATCGAAGCCTGGATCATCTTATGCCTCGCGCTAATCGGAGTGCTGGCGTTTGTCTTGATCCTGTGGCGCCGCAGTCTGGCGACCCTGCGGCGTGAGGTCGGTTACTTGGCAGCTGAGAAACCGTTGTCCCGCGACGTCAAAGGATCCAAAGTTGTTCGTGAGATTCATCAGGATCTATGGGCGATTGCCAATCGCCGCGAAGCAGTAGCGCGCAAGGTTGCCGAAGAAGATTTCAGCCTGCGCGCAATTTTGTCGCGGATGGCTGAAGGCGTTTTGATCGCCGACAGGGATTTAAGGATCCTGCTCACCAATCGGCGTCTTCACGAAATGTTTTTACTGCCTCGCTCACCGCAAGATCGGACGGTCATGGAGACGTTCAGGAATCATGAACTTCATGAAGTGATCCGCCATACGCTGGAGAGCGGAGAACCACAATTCGCGGAGCTATCGGTGGAAGTGAAAGATGGCGAACAATTTCAACAGCGTCATTTTCAGATCAGTTCTGCCAGCGTTGGCATGCCCGATCGAGGGTCGTCGCGGGGCGCGCTGGTGATTTTTCACGACGTCACACGGATTCGGTCTCTGGAGGCGGTCCGCAAAGAGTTTGTCGCGAATGTGTCACATGAGCTTCGAACTCCGCTTTCGATTATCACCGGGTATTTGGAAACGTTGATCGAAGGAGCAACAGACGAAGAGAGTAGCCAGCGCTTTCTACAAACGATGCACAAGCATGCGCACCGTTTAAATTTGTTGATCGAAGATCTTTTGGTTCTGTCACAATTGGAGTCAAGTAGGCCAGGATTGCACTTCGAGCAAGTAGACCTGGCGCAATGCGTTGATCGAGTCGTTGAACAGCTCGATTCACGAATACGCACTCTACAAGCGACAGTCTCTGTAGATGCCGATAAATGGCTGCCGCGGATTGAAGCTGATTCCGTACGCCTCGAACAAGTCGTCTTCAATTTACTCGACAACGGCCTCAAGCATGGAGGTAAGCCCGGGATCGCGATCCGGATCCAGCTGCGGGCGACCCAGGATTGCGCGATTGTTCGAATTCAGGACAATGGCCCTGGAATCCCTTTGAGTGATCAGCCCCACATTTTTGAACGGTTTTACCGAGTCCACAAAGACCGCTCGCGAGATGCAGGTGGAACTGGTCTGGGACTGTCGATCGTAAAGCACATCGTGCAGGCGCATGGCGGTACGGTGACCCTCGAAAGCACCCCAGGAGCGGGTGCTACCTTCGTCGTCACTTTGCCCCTTTGGCAAAGTTGAGCTGCTTTTGGAGGGCGGTGTTTCCGCCTTCGTCAAGACTTCGGCGCGACACGGTCCGCCTTCGTCAAGACTTCGGCGCGACACGGTCGTCATCGCCGCACTTTGAAGAATCAAACGCACGGCACGGTTCAGCAAAACCTCGGCGTGCGCTCAGTCGAACGCTTTGCCCGACCTTTTTGGGCTAATACCGGCATAGTCACCGATGTATATCCCGTTCCGCAAAAACGGTAGACGGTGGACGGTTGACGGTCGACGGTTAACCCAAAATGACTGTCGATCCCGTTGAAATCGCCCTGGCCGAAGACATAGGCTCGGGAGATCTAACTTCTCTCTATTTCATACCGGAAACCAGTCGCACCCGGGCGCGCATTTTTGCGAAAGAGCCAATCGTTGTTGCAGGAACGGACGTTGCAAAGCGGACATTTGAACGAGTAGATGGATCTGTTGAGGTTAAAATTGTCTGCCCGGAGGGCAGCGCGGTGAAGCAAGGCGAGACCGTAATCGAACTCGCCGGCGCCACGCGAAGCATTTTAACCGGCGAACGAGTTGCCTTGAATTTTCTGCAGCGGTTATCAGGAGTTGCGACTCTGACTGCTCAGTTTGTCCGGGCCGTTCAAGGTACAGGGGCGCAGATTCTGGATACGCGAAAGACGACCCCCGGTTTGCGCGCGCTTGAAAAAGCCGCTGTCAAGGCGGGGGGAGGCAGGAATCATCGAATGGGTCTCTATGATGCGGTCATGGTGAAAGATAATCATCTGCTGGCGCTGCCGAAGCTGCAGGAAACGATTTTGCTGGTTAGAAAGAAGCATCCGGCCATCCTCGTCGAACTGGAAGCTGATACGGTCGAGCAGGTGCGCGAATTTGCGGGTCTCGAAGGGGTTGATGTGATCCTGCTTGATAATATGTCGCCAGAACAGATGGAGGCTTGCGTAGCAGTGAGGCGTCCGGGGCTGAAATTCGAAGCGAGCGGCGGTGTATCGCTCGACACAGTTCGCCAGATTGCCGAAACCGGTGTCGACTACATATCGGTGGGACAGCTAACGCACTCGGCCAGAGCGGTAGATCTTTCGTTGGAACTCGCGGATGATTGAAGATCAGCTGCTAACGCCGGACGCGATCATCGCGCGGCTGCATACATCTGAAATCGGACGGAAGATTGTTGTTTTTCGCGAGACCTCGTCTACCAACGATCGTATTCGCCAAGCGGGCGTTGGAGGTGAAGCCCAGGGGCTCGTAATTTTCGCCGAAAGCCAGACGGCGGGACGGGGGACTCATGGCCGAACATGGATATCGGCGCCTGGATCGGGCCTTTGGTTCTCGGTCTTGTTACGTACCCAGCTTTTGCCTGTCAAATGGCCGCTCCTGGTTCAAATGGCAGCGGTATCGGCGGCGGAAGCGCTTCAGTCGTTTGTGAGGCGGTCCGTGCAAATCAAACCACCGAACGATCTCGTAGTCGAAGGCGCCAAGCTGGCTGGGTTTCTTCTTGAGACCTCGAACCGATGGGATTTTCAGGTTCTGGGCATCGGAATAAACGTTCGTTCTTCGCCAAAGATTCCGGAATATCCAACGGCCTCAGTCGACCAATATTCTGCGGGACCGGTTGTACGCACCGAGCTCGCAGCCGCGATCCTCAATCGCTTCGAAGAATGGTACCTGCATTCCACCGAATCCGAGTTGGCTAAAGCCTACAACCATTGGGTGCTCTAGATCGAGATCGATGATGCGGCACTAACCCGCCATTATTTGCAAATGCAAATTGCATTTGCCAATAAGGGAATTTCGACCGCGCAGATCGGCTCTTTGAGCCGATGTAGACGCGGTGGATTTTGCATGTCATGCAAAATCCAGACTAACTTCCACGCACTATTTAATTTGAGTCGCTTGACGCATAATTCCTTAGTAATCTCGGAAAAAGCATCAATTGGTTCGGTCCATCCAGCAAGGAAGCTTGAATTCCAAATTCCAGAGTTCGCGTGTCGGATCAGAGAACCCAAATGGGGATTATCCGGCTGAACATTACGCCGCGCTGTTGCGCGGCCTTGTGCACAAGCTCAATAACGTACTCACAGTCCTGACGGGTCATTCCGGACTTCTTTTGTTAGAGGGCGGTTTACCCAAAAATGTCAAAGCTCAGGTACGGCAAATGGCGGATTCCACCGCTGAGCTGTCGCGTTACATTGATCAGGCGTCGCTGATTACTCGACCGGCTGCTCTGGAGCTTAAGGCGCTGCCGGTTTCCGAACTGCTCGTTTCGCTGACGGTTCCGTCTGCCTTATCGTTCAATCGTTCCGGCGACGCTGGAATCGTCGGTGACCCTCAAAAGTTGAGATCGATATTCGTTGAGATCCTGGAAAACGCTGCTCAGGCGCACGCAACAAAAGTTGACTTGCAGGTGCAGACCGTTGGCGATCGGGTGGAGCTGCGATTTCGTGACAATGGCCGCGGGATATCTCCCGAACAGTTGTCGCGGGTTTTTGATCCTTTTTTTACCACACAACGAGAGCGGTCGGCTTTCGGCCTCGGTTTGTTCAAGGTACGTGGCGAGCTCGAGCGCATGAGCGGCAAGATCAGAATCGACAGTGACGGAAAGAGCTATTCGGAAGCGATCATCGACTTGCCCGCCGCGCGGGATCGGTGATCGGAAGAGCGCGCCAATAACCTCTTCAGATCCCGGCGCTCCCGGCGTTAACCCCGAATGCTTTCGGGGTTAACATTACCTGCCCACAACTTTCTCCGTCAGATAATGCAATGGGCCGGGATTCCATCTGAGTATGTCTAACAAATAACTTGAGATCTTTGGATGAAGCACGCAGAGCCGTGCCAGCCGATTGATCCAAAGACGGTCCTGATACACGCTTCGCAAGTTCGCCTCGAAAAAACCGAGAGCGTCGGTTGAGCCGCTCAGACTCCGTATGATCGATTCACCGGCGAGTAGTCCAGTTCGGAGTGCGTAGAGGATGCCTTCACCCGTGAACGGTTCCACGACCCGTCCTGCGTCTCCTACATAAAAAATGTTTTGGCGATTGCTCCGGATTGGGAGACGAGTGAGCGGAGTCACTGACTGCCAACGCTGAGCGGGCGGTAGCTCAAAACGTCTTTGCGCCTGGATACGGAATTGGTCAGCGTGTTTCGGCCGGCAAACCAGACAGAGATTCATTAAGCCTTCCCCGATAGTTGCCAGTCCCAGATAACCATGTTCGCAGAGCTCCAAAGCAACGTGTGGTGATGCTGATGAAGGAAAATGCGTCTGGAAGCTAACTCGGTCATTTGATCTCTTTGTTGGAAAATCGCCTAACAGACGCGCGATAGTCGAATTGCGCCCATCTGCGGCAACAAGGAATCGCGCTTCAACAGTGGAACTGGCTGTCGACACAGTCCAACCACTATTGAGCTGAACCCGAGTTACAGGTTCACCCAAGCGGATCTCTGCTCCGTTTGTCGCTGCATTTCGCAACAACGCATCATCGAAAAACTTGCGCCTGATCCCTTTTTCGGCTCTTTCACCCGCGGGCAGCGGAAACTCGAGCGATCGCCCGGCACTGTTAGCGAATCGGACATACTCCAGTCTGGCCGAAGGAAGGGCCTCAATCGTTTGACTGATGCCGAGGCGATGAAGCACGCTCCACGCGGCAGGATTCAGGCAATCGCCGCAGACTTTATCGCGGGGGAATTGTGCTCGGTCCAGGACAAGGGTTGACAGACCGGCTTTCGAAGTCACCGTCGCAACAGTCGCTCCGGCCGGGCCGCCGCCCACAATGATTACGTCGTACACATTCATTGATGCCCCCCAGAACGTCTCACAGACCTTCCAGCTTCGCGAGTGTTCGGTCCAATGGCGGCCGCGGGTTGGCCTAAAAGCGTGTTATATGAATAGCTCGGCGATTGAATCGGCCACCATGCGTCCCTTAGAGGTCAACCTGACTCGATCTTCGATCTCCTCCAGATAACCTTCGAGTCGAAGCGCAGCGATTTCTTTCTCTTTCTGTGCGACAGTCGACAGGCGAATACCATTGGAAGTACGCAGCCCGAAGGCAATCCTTTCAGACAGTCGCAACTCAGGTGTGATTTCCTCTTCGAAACTGACCGGTTCTACGTTCGACTCGATCAGAGCAATGTAACGCCCGGTATCCGGGACATTTTGCCATCGGCGCCGGCCTACAGTGGAAAACGCGCTGGGCCCAAGGCCGAGATAATCACTTCCGAACCAGTACGCAAGGTTGTGCAGGCATTCGCGTCCCTGCTTGGCATAGTTTGAGATCTCGTATTGCCGGTAGCCTGCCGTTTCAAGCGTCGTCATCGTTGTCTCGTAGAAAGCGGCGTCCTGTTGGACGTTTGAGGAGAATTCACCGCGCTGGAATCGCCGAAAGTATTCCGTGTCCTCCTCGTAGGTAAGGCAATAGGCAGAAATATGCTCCGGATTCAGTTGGATTGTTTTCTGGAGAGTCTGCTCCCAGATGGATGCGGATTGCCCCGGAACACCAAAGATGAAATCGAGGTTCAAATTGGTGAAGCCAGCCTTGCGCAAGAGTTCGAACGAGCGTTCGGCCTGCTTAGCCGAATGTACTCGGCCAAGGCGCTCAAGCATCGCCGGATCCCAGGATTGTACTCCCATGCTGACTCTATTGATGCCTAGCGCCCGCAGCATTTGAGCTTTCTCCAGCGACACGGTTGCGGGATTCATTTCCAGTGTCCACTCCTTCAGCTCGCTGAGGTCAAGCCGTTTCCCCAATCCAGTGAGCAAGTACTCCAGTTGCTTTACTGTCAGGGCCGAGGGTGTGCCGCCACCAAAAAAGATGGTCTCGGGCCGGCATGCGATCTGATGCAGCCGCCGATCTAGCTCTACCAGGACCGCATCAAGAAATGCCTGCGTCTTGTTCCGGTCAGAAGCTTCTTTGTAAAAGCTGCAATACGGACAGACCTTCGGACAGAAAGGGATGTGTATATATAAGTGACGGACGGCGGTCATTCGCGAGAAGGTAACCGCAGATTCCGCAGATTACACAGATTTCTGGGTGCGCGAGGCGATCTCCACAGTGCCGCCCGACAGCGCACTCTTGAGTCCTTAACGCAGCGTTCTATACTCCTCCCGTGCTAAGGATCGCAGCGAGCGTTGTAGTCTGGGTGCTGGCGTTGTCTTATCCGTCTTTGGGCCAGCAGCCCGGTCCCGGCGACCCGTCCTCCGTAGCCTCGGCGAAGGAGGATGTCGGCGTTCCCTCGGTACCTGCTCGATCGATTGTTTACCGAATCCAGGACAGCCGCGTGATTTCGGATTACGACGTAGATGCCGGAACCGTGCGCCGCATGGTGGATGATCTAGTGATGGCGGCGACCGGCGAATTCAATGTAGCTTCCGCCTGGTCATCGTTGGTCAAGCCTACTGATGTCGTCGGCATCAAAGTTTGTGCCAACGGTGCTCCTTTGTTCAGCACGCATCCCGAAGTCGTTCGCGCGATCATACTCGGTTTGAATTCAGCCGGTGTTCCGTCCCAGAATATCGTCGTTTGGGATCGAGACGAAGACCTCCTCAAGCGCGCTGGCTACCGTGCAAACAACAGCGGTTACCGGCTGATGTGGAGTTTCGGTAACTACGATCCTCGCGCGGTTCTCAGTTCCTCGATCGCCGGCAAACTGATTTATGGCGACCTGCTTTTCGTAGGCAAACCGATCATTGATCTGAAGGAGGAGCTCTACTCCGACCCAAAAGGTTTAAATACCGTAATCTCAAATCCAGGGGCGCATAAAGGTAAAGAGATCGACCAGATCAGCGGTCAAAGCCATGTAAGCAAGATACTGACTCAGGTCGTCACCAAGGTTATCAACGTGCCGGTGTTGTCGGATAATGTTGCCTGCGGATTATCCGGATCGCTTTTTAATATGACGGTCCAGAACCTGGATAATTGGCGGCGATTAGTTCAAGACCCGGTAAATGGAGATCCGGCGATTCCCGAAAGTTATTCAGATCCCCGGATCAGCGATAAAGTCGTTCTGCATGTGATGGATGGGCTGGTTGCACTTTATGCTGGCGCGCCGCTGGGAAACACCAACTACGCCATTCAGTACGGAACGCTGTACGCCAGCAAAGATCCAGTGGCGCTCGATACGGTGGCGGCGCACAAGCTGGATCAATGGCGCGTAGAAGCGAAAATGACTCCGGCCTCAAAGATCGCGAAATATCTTCAAACTGCTACGACCTACGGTCTAGGGAACTCGGACCTGGCCAAGATCGAGGTGCGAGAGGTGAGGTAATGCCGGCGTAATAGCGTGATTGCGGGAAAACATCGCGTTCACAAAAGCCTAGGGGTAGGGCGGCACTAGCTGTCGAACGCCCGCATGATCATGCGCTGAAAGCGCTCTAAATCGAGCGCAGCTTCGCAGCATCAAACTGACCAAAACGGGGGACGAGTTGAGCCCCAGAAAAAGAAAAAACTGTTAATATACAATCGCAATAAAAATTACCTTGACTTGCCGCACGCTGCCTGTTTGGATCGGTCCTGAGGTTAGAAGCTGCTCGAGAGAATGCGGTCATGCTCATGGCGGAGCATGCTTTTCTCCCCTTTTGCCGCAGCTAGCCTCGCACTCCCCCGAACCACCATATCCATGAGCAGAGCAAAGATTCGTTTGTTCATCATCGGGCTAGCAACCTCTGTTGGCCTTAATCTGTCAAATCAGCTGGGTGCTCAAACCCAGCCCGTCACTCCGGCACCGGTTTCAACCGGAGCAGTAGCCGCTCCGCAACAGGGAGGGGAATTGGAAAGGATCACCGTTACTGGGTACATCATCCCGCGCATCGGTGAAGGTCCGCAACCGGTCCTGACGTTGGATAAGGATTTCATGCAGAAACAGGCCACGCAAGAGGTGGCCGAGGTAATCAAAAGGCTTCCCGGGACGCCCACCACCTTTAACCAGGGGTTTGCTACAGGAAATAACGGCACACCAGGCGTGAACGCTCCGCGATTGAGGGGCCTTGGCCCTGAGGCCACGCTTGTGTTGGTGGACGGACTCCGGTTCCCGACGCATCCGATTCCGATTAACCAGACAAATGCGGCAGTCGATATCAATTCGATCCCGCTCGCGGCGATCGATACAATTGAAGTACTGAAAGATGGGGGATCCGCCACCTACGGATCCGATGCGGTGGCCGGCGTTATCAATCTCCGGTTAAAGGATAGTTACGAGGGATTTGACCTGACAAGTTACTTTGGCATCAGCCAACGCGGAGATTCTGAGACGTGGCACGAGAGCTTTGTTACCGGGTTGAGCAAGCCACTTGGATCTGGAAAATTCAATGTCGTTGCGGCGTTTGACTACTTCCAGCAAGGAGCAATCCGCGCACAGGATCGATCGTTTACTACGACAGATTACTTCAAGTTGAGCAGCAAGTATTCCGGGAACGCAAGCGCTTACAACAGAGCCCGCCTTGGGGCAAGTTTTCCTGGTTCGCCGGGATCCAATCTAGGAGACTTTGTCGGGACTACCACTGGTAATGATTATATCGTTCCTCCCGGGACAACAGTGGCTCCCACCGCTCCCCCCGGAACCCCAGGCGGCCTGCTGGTCAACCCCTCTTTTCTCCAAGCAGGAACCTTCGGCTTTTATAATTATCATCCTGACTTTTGGCTCCTGCAGCCTCGCACTACCCGGATAGGAGGACTAATCAAGCTAACCTACAATGTGACCGATTGGCTCAAGTTCTACGACACTCTCATAATCACGACTAACCACGAGTCAAGCGAGACGCCGAACCAGGGCGTCCTTGCCGGACCCTTTCCGTTGGACAACGTCGGCGGCGTGCCAATTTATGTGCCGACTACCAACCCGTTCAACAGGACGGGCGAAACGCTTACCTTAGGTAATTTCGCGAACGTTCCGTTTCGCGAAATGGCGCATGAAAGACCGACGCGTACACGCGTGTGTTCCGAAACACAGTCGGTGCACTCGTACAATTGCCGCACAACTGGTTTATCGACGGCAGCTTTTCTTATGGCGAGTCGGACGCGTCACAATACCAGCATAACGCGATTGATCTAATTCGACTGCAGCTCGCTCTAAATGGGCAGTTGCCCGGATTTATCGGTAAATTCTATAATCCTTTTACGGATCAAAGCATCTCGTCTCCGAACAAGGCATTCGATAACGCGATTCGCACGGTCCAGTGGCAAGACTATCGTTACACGCTGACGCTGTTAGATTTAAGGACAGGCGGTACTGTAGTTGATCTGCCCTCGGGCTCGCTGACAATCGGCGGTGGTTATGAATATCGCGGTGATGCTTTGATCGAAGGTGTAGACGAAAACAGTTCACACTTTAATATCGCGCAAGGCAATTTCCTTGGACCTCACCAGAACGGACATCGATATATTCATAGTCTCTACGCAGAGGTTAGTGTGCCCATCCTTGGTGACAAGTGGTCCTGGCCAGGAGCGCGCCTGCTGGATGTGGTCTTCTCTTACCGGTATGACATGTTTAGTGATTTCGGCAATGCTGGTAAACCAAAGGTCGCGCTCCGGTACAAGCCTTTTGACGATGTAACTTTCCGAGCGACGTATGCCGAAGGATTTGTTGCTCCTACTTTGGCTCAGTTGTTCGGGTCACCTCTGTTCTTCCAATCAGGCATTGGTCCTGCGATCCTTCAGGTTAACTCGAATCGAGCTCTGCAGCCTGAGAACTCCTACGGTTACTTCGGCGAACTGGTTTGGACGCCGGATTCGAAGGATGACCCGAGCAGTTGGTGGCATTGGCTGCACGGTTTCTCCGCCTATGCCGACTGGTACCAGATCGAGTTTCGGAATCAGATCAACTTCCTGACGGCGCCACAAATTAACGGGTTCCTGTCGCCGCCCTTCACTCCTAATACCACGATCACTGCGGGATTGCCACCGGGTACCTCGGTCCTGATAGGACCCTCCGGCAACATTCTGCGGCTCACTACGCAGCTCAATAACCTGAACAGAACGTTGACCGACGGAATCGATGTCGGCTTCAGCTATACCACGAAAGAATATTCATGGGGCAAACTCGATATTGAGGCGAATGGAACCTATGTTTACAACTTCGCGCAAAGGCAGCTTGTTTCGAAGGGAACAAATCCTGCCACGGGAAGACCCCGACCACCAGCGTTCCAGGTGTTGACTAACGATGACAACTTTGGAACAACCGGAACAAGTATTGGAGGAGTTCCCGATTTCAAAGGCGTCGCAAGTGTCTTCTATTCCAAGACCTTGTTTGGAATCGATACATTCCGGACGGGCTTGACGCTCAACTACATCGATTCGTATAGCGATTTCTATTTTAACTCAAAAGGTTCCAACCCGAGAGCCACTCTAACGTTTGCCGATGGCGTTAGGAACGGGATCCCCATTCATCCTTTTGTCCACGAGGTGGGCAGCTGGACGACGTTTGATTGGCAGATCTCTTACGCTTTTGGGGCGCCCACGGTTGCTGTAGCCGAGACTCCAAAACCTGGGTTCGATAAGGAAGGCAAGCGGATCGTTGGGGAAAAGGCGATTGCTCCTCCTCGCGGTGAGGGGACGAGTAATGGCTTGCGCCATTGGTTGGCCAACACAACCTTTACCTTTGGAATCAACAACATCTGGGACACTCGAGCGCCGCTAACAATCCGACCGATTAGTTTGGGCTACAATTATTTCAACTCGAGTCCGATCCAGCGCTTTTTCTACGTGCAGCTGGAGAAGAAGTTCTAACGATCGCGCTGACACGCACTCCTGACTTGATGGACCGGGCTATTGCCCGGTCTTTTTTTGCTAACGCAACCTTTGAAAACGCTGTAGTTGGCGCGCTGGGCAGGCGTGATATTTAGGCTCGGCCGAGAGGAAAGTTTTTGCCGTATGCTATACGAAAAAATATTACTTTTTTCTAAGCCGTTATGATATTTCTTGACGCTTCCGTGTGCTTTTTGGTTGCATAAAAGCAAGGGAGGAGCCGCTCGAGAGACCAGCAGTCATGCTTATGACCAAGCATGACCTCTTCTTCTTTTGCTGCCGCTTGCCCTCAAGATTCCCCAACAATTAAATCTATGAGTAGAACCCGTCTTTACATTCGGGGGTTAGCTGCCGGCGCTGGCCTCTGTTTAATATCCAATCTAGGTGTCGCACAGGCGCCGCCGCCGGCAACTCAGCCAACGGTAACTACGGCTCCGGCCACGGCTCCGCCACAGGGAGGGGAATTGGAAAGGATCACTGTTACTGGGTACATCATCCCGCGCATCGGTGAAGGTCCGCAGCCGGTCCTGACGTTGGATAAGGATTTTATGCAGAAACAGGCCACGCAAGAGGTGGCCGAGGTAATCAAAAGGCTTCCCGGAACGCCCATCACCTTTAACCAGGGGTTTGCGACAGGAAATAACGGCACGCCAGGCGTGAACGCTCCGCGATTGAGGGGTCTTGGCCCTGAGGCGACGCTTGTACTGGTGGACGGGTTGCGGTTCCCGACGCATCCGATTCCGATTAACCAGACGAATGCGGCAGTCGATATCAATTCGATCCCACTCGCGGCGATCGATACAATTGAAGTACTGAAAGATGGGGGATCCGCCACCTACGGAACCGATGCGGTGGCCGGCGTTATCAATCTCCGGTTAAAGGATAGTTACGAGGGATTTGACATCACAAGTTACTTTGGCATCAGCCAACGCGGAGATGGTGAAGTGTGGCATGAGAGCTTTGTTACCGGGTTGAGCAAGCCACTTGGATCTGGAAAATTCAGTGTCGTTGCGGCGTTTGACTACTACCAGCAAGGAGCAATTCGCGCGCAGGATCGATCGCTGACTAAGACCGATTACTTCAAGTTCAGCAGCAAATATTCCGGGAACGCAAGTGACTATAACAGAGCCCGCCTTAAGGCAAGTTTTCCTGGGTCCCCGGGATCCAATCTAGGGGACTTTGTGGGGACTACGAGTGGTAACGATTTTATCGTTCCTCCCGGAACAACACAGGCTCCGACAGCTCCTCCCGGAACGCCAGGCGGCTTGCTGGTCAACCCCTCTTTTCTCCAAGCAGGAACCTACGGCTTTTATAATTATAATCCTGACTTTTGGCTCCTGCAGCCGCGCACTACCCGGATAGGAGGACTAATCAAGGCAACCTACGATGCGACCGATTGGCTCAAGTTCTACGACACGTTCATAATCACGGATAACCACGAGTCGGGCGAGTCGCCGAACCAGGGCGTCGCTGGAGGACCCTTTCCGTTGGACAACGTCGGCAACGTGCCAGTTAATGTGCCGACTACCAACCCGTTCAACAGCACGGGCGAAAGGCTTATCTTAGGTGATTTCGCGAACGTTCCGTTTCGCGAAATGGGCGCTTGGAAGTACGACGCGTATACGCGCGTGTTCCGAAACACAGTCGGTTTCACCGCACAATTGCCGCACAATTGGTTTATCGACGGCAGCTTTTCTTATGGCGAGTCGGACGCATCAAACTACATGTACAACGCGATTGATGTGGCTCGACTGCAGAATGCTCTAAACGGGACTTTGCCCGGATTTATCGGCAAATTCTATAATCCTTTTACCGATCAAAAAATCACGTCTCCGAACAAAACACTCAATAGGGAGATTCGCACGGTCCAGTGGCAAGACTATCGTTACGATCTGACGTTGTTAGATTTGAAGATGGGCGGTACTGTGTGGGATCTGCCATCAGGCCCGCTGACAGTCGGCGGCGGGTATGAATATCGCGGTGATGCTTTGATCACAGGTGTGGACGAAAACAGTGCACACTTTAATATCGCGCAAGGTAATTTCCTTGGACCTCACACGAACGGAAATCGATATATTCATAGTCTCTTCGGAGAGGCAACTGTACCCCTGCTCGGTGACAAGTGGTCCTGGCCAGGAGCGCGCCTGCTGGATGTGACCTTCTCTTACCGGTATGACATGTATAG
>JBKPCS010000027.1:0-12001 GCA_046727495.1 bacterium
TCCCTAGTATTTGGCTGCCAAATCGATTAAAGAACCCAAGTGGAACACCGGTCGCAGGAGTGATTGTTTTTTTCATACACACCGACGATTATCTCCGCGCCCGGTGTTTTCACAGCGCTATCGGCTTCTATTCCTTCCCGCGTCTCACCTCTGACTACTCACCTCTCACAATCGCTGCACCGTTTTGGTTGCGGCTCCGCCGCGCTAAGTCTTAGCGTGAGATCCCTTCTTGCGTCTTTGCGCGTGGTCCCTTGCCGCCATTGCGTTGCAAATGCGACGACAAAAGCGCCACCCTCCAACCAAAATGGAGTAGCTCAGTCAAGGCAACTCGCTATGCTCTTTGAGCCCCTTGCCGCCCGAACCAAACAAACCCTCCTGGCCGATTGCTGCCTTCGTTGCCGCTCTGACGATGTTTGGTCCGTTTTCGATCGATGCGATCTTTCCTGGGTTTCCCGCGATCGCTAACGAGCTCCGCGCAAATCCCATTCTGATGCAGCAATTGATCAGCTGTTATCTGGCTGGATTTGCGGCAATGAGTCTTTTTCATGGCCCGCTGTCCGACGCATTCGGCCGGCGGCCGGTCATCATCGGGTCCACCGCGCTGTTCGTTCTTTCTTCCATTGGCGCGGCTCTGAGTCCGAATGTCGGGTTTCTCCTGGGGTGCCGCTTGGTTCAGGGGTGTGCCGCCGGAGGTGGTGTTGTCGTCGGTCGTGCCATGATTCGCGATGTCGCCAGCGGAGCTTCTGCACAGAAGATGCTTTCGAACGTCATGCTGATCTTCGGCTTAGCGCCGACTATCGCCCCGATTGTCGGCGCGATATTGCTCTCGTTTGGTAGCTGGCGCTTAATCTTCCTTAGCGTTGCCCTCTTCTCGGCTACTCTGCTCGCTTACGCTCTCTTTCGACTCCATGAATCGTTACCGAAAGAAAATCGGGTACGGTTTCGTCCAGATGAATTGCTGGCCACTTATCGGCAAATAGGCGCTGATTTGCGATTCCTGATTCTTGCAATTACGCCAAGCCTGAACTTCGGAGCCATCTTCGTTTACATTTCTTCTGCACCCCGGTTGATATTCGACTTTCTGCATCGGTCGCCGAATGATTTTTACATGCTTTTTGTGCCAATTGTGTTCGGAATGATGACAGGCGCATGGGCTTCCGGTCGCGCTTCGATGCATTGGCCCATGAGCCGCACGCTCGGAACAGGTTACATTCTGATGATGCTGGCCTGCACCGTGAACCTGTTGCTCAACTGGATTTTTCCACAGCCTCGCTTACCGTGGGCGGTTCTTCCTCTTGCGCTTCAAGGCTTCGGCATGGCGCTGACCCAGCCTGGCCTTATTCTGCTTGCGCTGGATCGGTTTCCCGCTCATCGCGGCGCCGCGTCTGCGGTACAGGCGCTGTTTGGTCTGATTCTCATGGCCTTGATTTCAGGTTTACTCTCGCCAATTCTTTCTATCAGCCCACAGCGCTTGGCGATCGGGATGCTGTCGATCGAGGTCGCTTCGGTCTTGCTCTGGGCAATGAGCGACCACAGACAGCCCGTTGTTGAAGCGGAAAGTGCAACAAAGGTATCCGCTACGGGCTCTTGATGCAGCGGCGTTGCGACCAACGCACATCCAACCACATGAAAATACAACCGTCGACGCAGCAGATTGATTTTCAACAACGCCGAACCCTCGTTACCGGGGCAGGAAAAGGAATTGGCCGTTCCATCGCTGTGATGCTGCACCGATTCAATGCGCGTGTAGTGGCTGTGAGCAGAACCCAGAGCGACCTGGAAGATCTGGAAAAAGAGATCGGCTGTGAAACGATCTTTGCCGACCTCCAGGATGCTAACGCAGCTAAAGAAGCTGCCGAGAGCGCCGGAGAAATCGATCTTCTCGTGAACAACGCCGGCATCGCGATTCTGCAACCATTTCTCGGAACAACCGTGGGTGCGTTTGATCAGACGATTGCGGTCAATCTCCGCGCGCCGATGATCATTTCCCAAGTGGTTGCCGCCGGCATGATTCGACGAGGTGTCGCCGGTTCGATTGTGAATGTCTCCAGCATGTCCTCTTTTCAAGCGCTTCGCGATCATGCTGCTTATGCTGCCTCGAAGGCAGGATTGGACCAGTTGACGAATGTGATGGCGGTCGAGCTCGGCGAGTATGGGATTCGTGTTAACTCGGTGAATCCCACAGTGGTTATGACCGAAATGGGAAAACGCGCCTGGAGCGATCCAGCGAAAGGAAAGCCGATGCTGGACCGGATCCCGCTTCGCCGGTTCGCGGAATGCGACGAAATCGCCTCGGTAGTCTGTTTCTTACTAAGTGACGCAGCGTCGATGCTGAACGGTCTTTCGCTACGTGTGGATGGCGGCTTTTTGGTGACGTAGAGTCGCTCCGAAAGGGTCGCGCGTCAGCGCGATCCTACGCCGTTTCGTTGAACAACTCCCGCCCGATTAATGCTCGACGGATCTCAGAAGTGCCTCCTCCGATCTCATAGAGCTTGGCGTCCCGTAACAAACGCCCGGTTGGGAATTCGTTGATATATCCATTCCCTCCGAGCGCCTGGATAGCTTCCAAAGCCATCCAAGTTCCTTTTTCCGCTGCGTACAAAACCGCTCCAGCACAGTCTTTCCGGGTTGTCTGACCGCGGTCGCACGCTTTAGCAACCGCGTAAACGTAGGCGCGGCATGCATTCAAAGTGGTATACATGTCCGCGAGCTTTCCTTGCATGAGCTGAAACTCACCAATCGGTTGTCCAAATTGTTTTCGCTCGTGAATGTACGGCAAGACTACATCCATACACGACTGCATGATCCCAAGTGGTCCCCCGGCAAGTATAATCCGCTCGTAATCGAGCCCGCTCATCAGGACGTTCACGCCGCGCCCAACTGAGCCGAGCACATTCTCTTCCGGCACTTCGCAATCGGTAAATACTAGCTCGCAAGTTGGCGATCCGCGCATACCAAGCTTGTCAAGCTTCTGCGCGACACTGAAGCCTTTCATCCCTTTTTCAACGATGAACGCGGTGATGCCCCGCGAACCGGCTTCCGGATCGGTCTTGGCATAAACTACCAGCACTTCCGCTTCCGACCCATTTGTGATCCACATTTTAGTGCCGTTCAAAATATAGCTGTCGCCTCTACGATCCGCGCGGGTGCGCAAGCTGACTACATCGGAGCCCGAGCCCGATTCGCTCATCGCCAAAGCCCCGACATGTTCTCCGCTCACTAGCTTTGGCAAATAGCGTTGCTTCTGTTCTACGTTTCCGTTCCGGCTGATCTGATTTAAACAGAGGTTCGAATGTGCGGCATACGACAAGCCCACGGACCCAGAGCCACGACTGATCTCCTCCATCGCAACGACGTGCGCGAGGTATCCCATATTTGTTCCGCCATACGCTTCCTCTACGGTGATCCCGTGGAGACCGAGTTCGCCCATTTTTGGCCACAGATCGCGTGGAAATTTGTCTTCACGGTCAATGCTTTCGGCACGCGGAGCGATTTCCTCGGAACTAAATGCCTGAACCGTCTCGCGCAGGCGATCGATTTCAAAACCTAGATCGAAATCAAGCACAGGATAATGACTCTTAGTAACAGTAGACATTCGGAGGGGGAGTGGAGGGTCGACAGAAGGACTAAGAGATACGGCGCGCTGCAGACCGGATCAAGCGGATTAAGAAAACCCAACCCAAAAGGAGAAGCGTATCGGCTTTACGTGCAAGGTATACTGACTCCGTTGACTCGAAAACTTGGCAATACCGCTTGGTTTATCGACGAGTTCGGGGCCATGTTGCCCATCGTTGTTGTAGCCTTCGCCATCTATTTTTGGAGCAGAAGAGGAGAATTGGAAGCTGTTGTAGTCCCGCATCCAAGCCAAGAAAGCGTGGTGAGTTAATTCCCCGCGGCCAAAGGCCTCTTGCTCATCCTCCTCGTAGTCCTCGTCCTCGGAAAGAGTTGAAAGCGTTGTGAACGTCTCAGCGTGCCTCACGATCTTTCGGAGACATTAAATCTCACCAACATTGAGAGCCGCTTAATCGAGGACGACGACGAGAGCGAGAAATGCCTCAGGATTGGTTGCGATCAGCGTACGAAATGAACTCCAACAACGATCCATCCGGATCCCGGAAATAAACGGAGTCCCCCTGCCCTTTAGCGCCATTTCGTTTGATTGGTCCGAGTTCGATTTCGACGTTCTGTTTCTTCAGGTGTTCAACAGCCTCGCCAATCGGCCCCGGCCACTCAAAACACAAATCGCTTCCTCCAGGCGGTACCGGAATTTTGGCAAGCGGATTCGCTTTCGCGCCTGGTCCATGAAGATTCAGCTGCACATCTCCAAATCGGTAAGCAAATCGCTCGTTCTGCTGCACCAGCTCGGCCCCGAGAACATCCCGATAAAATCGATTGGAACGTTCCCAATCCGAAACATGAATCACCACATGATCAAGCTTGGTAGTAACACTCATCGTTTCGCTTCTCCCCAGGGCTAAAGCCCTGGGCTAATATCTTTCGCTCCCGCGGATCGATGTAAAACCCTTGTTGCCTTTGCGTCTTTGCGCCTTGGCGTGAGATCCCTTTTCGCGCCTTGGCGTGATGTCCCCCTCAGCTATTTGGCGCGATCTTGCGCAGGACTAGATAAATGACAAAGGCCAACACGAATCCGACAAACCACGCGTAATTGTACAAGTCGACGAGGAAACCCGGAGCAGAGGTCGCTGGAATCACTTTGATCGTCACGAAAAATCCCGGCAGGTTCGGCAAAACAGCCAGAACAAATGCCACAACCGCCACTAGGCTGATTCCGTTGGTGTAACGATACTCTCCTGTCCCGTCATAAAGAGCCCCCACATTTAGATGCCGGTGCCGGACCACAAAGTAATCGGCGATCATGATTCCGCCGATCGGCCCGAGTAACGCGCTGTAGCCAATCAGCCAAGTGAAAATGTATCCGCTCGGGTCAGCCACGAGTTTCCACGGCATAATCAGGATTCCAATGACGCCGGTAATAAGGCCACCTGTTCTGAATGAAATATGTCTCGGTGCGAGTTGTGAGAAATCGTTTGCCGGACTTACCACGTTTGCTGCGATATTGGTCGCCAGCGTCGCGATACAGAGTGCAACCATCGCAACAATCAACAAGAACGGATTTTTAAACCGGGCGAGCACATCGGTCGGGTCCCAAATGGTTTGTCCATAGATAATGGCCGTGGCCGACGTGACCGCGACGCCGATAAACGAATAGAGCGCCATCGTGAGCGGTAATCCAAGCGACTGTCCAATCATCTGATCCCGCTGCGACTTCGCGTACCTGGAGAAATCGGGGATGTTCAACGATAGCGTCGCCCAAAAACCGATCATCCCGGTTAACGCCGGAAAGAAAAACGAGAAAAACTGGCCTGCTTTTGGCTGACCAGCGTCGAAAGCAGACGGCTGCGAAAGAATTGGGCCAAAACCGCCCGCGGTCCGATATGCCCACCAGAGGAGCAGCAAACCCAGTGCGATCAATAGCGGCGCCTTAAGGTTCAACAAAAAACGGATCGAATCGATGCCCAGGTAAACCACCCACATGTTGATCGCCCAGAAGAATAGAAAACAGGCAAGCTGCGGAATGGTGATCCCGAACAAGGTCGCCGTGTCCGGCGCAGCAAGTCCCGGAAAAAATATCGCAAGGATCTTATAGATCGCGCTACCGCCAATCCAGGTCTGGATACCAAACCAGCCACAAGCAACCAGAGCACGGAGCAGCGCCGGCAAATTTGCGCCTGTCGTCCCAAACGATGCGCGGCACAAGACCGGGAACGGAATACCGTAGTGTGTTCCCGCGTGAGCGTTCAGGACCATCGGGATCAGCACAATCAAATTGCCAAGGAAAACCGTGAAGATAGCTTCCCACCAATTCATGCCGCCGCCGATCAACGATGATCCAAGCATGTAGGTCGGTATACAGGCGGACATTGAAATCCATAGAGCCGCGAAACTGGCGAGCCCCCATTTTCTTCGATCCCAGGAAACAGGCGCGAGATCTTCGTTGTACAGCGAACCCGCGCGAGCTGCATCTAGCGCGGAAGCATCAAGTGCTGGGATAGCGTCCATAGGCGGTGCGTTTGGCGTTTCGCTTTTGGCGTATCGCGTTCCCGACGCCCGATCGACGCGGAACGCGAAACGCCAAAACGAAACGCGAAACGTATTCAGAAGTGTTGTGGTTCACGTTTAAGAAATTTGCCCCGGCCGATTGTACCGGTGAACTGTCCATCGCGCGCGGCAATCTGGCCGCGGATAGTTACAACGCTGGGGCGCCCCTCGATTTTCCAGCCTTCAAAAGCGCTGTAATCGACGTTCATCAGTTGAGTCTTGGCTGAAATTGCGCCGCGATAATCGGGGTCGTATACCACCAGGTCGGCATCGGCACCCAGTTGGATTGTTCCTTTGCGCGGGAAGAGAGAAAACAGTTTTGCCACCTGGGTACTGGCAGCATTGACGAACGTATGCAGATCAATGCGTCCAGTTTTGACTCCGTAAGTATAAAGAAGATTGATGCGCTCTTCCAAAGAAGGAATCCCGTTCGGGATCTTGGTGAAATCGTCTTTGCCCATGACTTTCTGCTTCGAGAAATCGAAAGGCGCATGGTCGGTCGCCACGGTATTGACGAGCCCATCCCGAAGACCTTTCCAAAGTATCTCCTGGTTTCGGGCGTCGCGCAGAGGCGGCGACATTATGTATTTCGCACCATCAAACTCCGGGCGCTCCGCATACGTTTTGTCCAGAAGCAAATACTGGATCAGCGTTTCGACTCCTACTCTGACTCCGCGTTGGCGGGCGGCGATTGCCTCGGCGAGTGCTTCCTGACAGCTCAAATGGACTATGTAAGTCGCTGCCCCGGCGAGTTGGGCAAACGTCATCAGATGATGTACCCCTTCTGCTTCGACCAGCGGAGGCCGGCTTTCATGATGCTGGCCAGGATCTGTCTTCCCAGCGGCTAATAACTCTGCAGATCGCTCGGCCACAAGAGTCTCGTTCTCACAGTGCGCGGTAACAATTACGCCAAGCTTCTTGGCTAATGCCAACGTCCGGTACAACTCGGTGTCATCGACTCCAAAAGCTCCTTTGTACGCCAGAAAGATTTTAAACGAGCTGATTCCGGTCCCAACAATTTCGCGGAGCTGCCCTTCAGTTGTGGCATCAAATTTCGTGACGCCCATGTGAAAGCTGAAATCGCAAGCCGATTTTCCGACAGCCTGAGACATCCAAAGCTCGAATCCTTTGAGTGCGTCGTCTCTCCGCGACGGACAACACATCTCGATCAACGTAGTCGTGCCTCCTACGATAGCGGCTTTGCTTCCGGTCTCATAGGTGTCCTTGGAGAATGTACCCATGAACGGGAGATAAATATGAACATGCGGATCGATGAACCCGGGAAAAACGAATTTGCCGCTTGCATCAACGACTGTAGCGCCCGGTGGCGCAGAGAGGTCCCGATCGACCCGTGTGATCGTTTCGTCTTCGCAGTAGATATCGGCCTTGTATCGTTCGCTCGCGGTTATAATTTCACCGTTCTTAATTAACAGGGGCATGGTGTTTCTAGGATACAGGTTCCCGGTTTTCAGTTTTCAGTTTTCGGTTTTCCGTTGCCACTTGGGCGTCCAAACATGGAACAGAAAACTGAAAACCGAAGCCCGAAAACAGGTAACCTTCCATGATCAATGGCGAGCCAACGAGTCCGACTGCTGCACGAACGATTCGCCGCTCCATTCAGCATCGCTTCTTACAGCCTTAGCTTCCGCAGCCGCTTTCTGGGCAGCCTTGCGTTCCGCTTGCCGGCGGACCAGATCCGCATGCGAAGTAAAATAATCAAGCGATTTGCCTTTGAACTCCTGCACACTCTCAAATGCATGTTTCTCCATGAAGGCAAGTAGCTCTTCCTGCATCGGCTTGATGCATTCATACCCCAGTTTCATCACTCCGGTGCAGACTTGAACTGTGTCGGCGCCGAGTAGAATGAACTGCGCAGCGTCCTCGCCCGTTTCGATCCCGCCGATCCCGGAAATAGTTCGATCCGGGAACTCTGATCGCACCATCGTCGCAACTTCCATCACCATCCTAAGCGCAATCGGTTTGACCGCTTTAGAAGAGTATCCACCCGGTGTCGTGTAACCTTCCACGCTCGGTTCCGGTCTGAACGTGTCGAGATTGACGCCCATCACGCAGCGGATTGTGTTGATCAGGCTGATTCCCTGCGCCCCACCGCGCAGAGCCGCTCGGCTCGGCTCTTCGATCCGGGTGATGTTCGGTGTCATCTTGGCCCACACCGGCTTCTTTGCTGCCGCTGCTACCCAGCCACAGACTTCTTCCAGAATCTCCGGATCTTCTCCCATCGCCGATCCCATTTTGCGTTCCGGCAATCCGTGGGGACAGGAAAAATTCAGTTCAAAGCCATCGACCCCTGTCTCCTGGCAGCGCTCGACGATCTCGAACCAGGCATCCTTTCTGTATTCTTCCATGATCGACGCGATCAGAATCCGATCGGGAAAACGATCTTTGCATTTCTTGAATTCCTCGATCCAGATTTTGAGCGGTCGATCGCTGATCAGCTCAATATTTTCCCAGCCAACCACTTCACTCTTATCATTGGAGAAAAGTTTGGCGTAGCGGGGAGCGACATTGATGACTTTCGAAGCGTCGAGGCTGACGGTCTTCGCGATCACGGCTCCCCAGCCTTCTTGGAAAGCCTTGGCGATCACATTCAGGTTCGTTCCTGGTGGACCGGAGGCAATGATGAACGGGTTGGGCAACCTGAGTCCGTCAACAGTAATCGCTAAGTTCGCCATTTTCCCTTCCTTGTTACCAAGCGAAAAGTGATATTGTCAGGCAGGGTCATAAATTTCAAGCGTTCGAACTTGGGATATTCCTTGGTTTTACGAATGAAATTTCATGCCTGCAATGCCCCCTTTTCGGATAGCACCGGGTTCACAGGAGACGATTATGCTCGATCCAAAGCGAACAATCGCCGAACTCAAAGAGCTGCGCGCGCTGACCGGCGACGAAAATGGCGCGCAACGGGTCGCTTTCACCGAGACCTGGAGCCGGGCTCGGGCCTGGCTGCGCGGAAAACTACAGGAGCTCCCGCTCGAGATTCATTCCGACCCGGCAGGAAACGTTTGGGCTACTCTGCGTGGCAAATCTGAGCGCTCCCTATTGATCGGCGGGCACATCGATTCTGTTCCTAACGGCGGATGGTTAGACGGCTGCCTCAACTTACTGGCCGGAGTCGAGATCCTCAGACGAATCAACCAGCAGTATCAAAGTAACCCTCCGGTCACCGTTCGGCTGGTTGATTGGGCTGACGAGGAAGGAGCCCGATTCGGTAAGAGCTTATTCGGTTCATCTGCTTGTGCGGGAAATCTAGACCTCGAAGAAGCCCGCAGCCTTGTTGACAAAGACGGGATCCGTTTGCCGGATGCTCTGAGAAACGTCAACATCGATCTGGAAAGGGCGAAAGAGAGTAGCAGCGAATCAAGAAATGCTGCGGCCTATATCGAATTACACATCGAACAGGGGCCCGTCCTTCTTAATCTTGGACTGCCGCTAGGAGCGGTTCTTGGCACGTTCGGCGTCGAACGCCATGCGATTACCTTCCGAGGTCAGGCGGCGCATTCAGGAAGCACACCAATGAACGTGCGCAAAGACGGGTTTCTCGCTGCCGCGAAAATGAGTCCTGAGATATACCGGATCGCTGGCCGGCACGGCGGGGTGTGCACGATTGGTTCGTGTACGACAAAACCTGGCATCGTGACGAGCGTGGTCGAAGAATGCCGTATCACGCTCGACCAACGCCATCTCGAAGCAGTTTCCCTGTCGAAAATGTTGGAAGACGCAAAAGAGGCCAGCCAGAGATTCGCTAAAGAGGGAAATGTCGATGTCGTTTGGGATCGGATCTGGCGGATTGAGCCTGTGTTGTTCGATCAAAGGTTGATCGACCTCTGTGCAGAGGCGATCGACGAAACCTGCGGCAAAGTACATCGTCTGCCATCCGGCCCGCTCCATGACGCAGCCGAAGTCGCGCGGGCAGGCGTCCCAACTGTAATGATGTTCGTCCAAAGCCTGCACGGGATCAGCCACAACAAGATCGAAGACACGAAAGAAGAACACCTCGAGTTATGCGTCACCGCCTTCGATAAACTCGCTGAGAAGACAATGGCTTTAATCGCCCGTGAGAACGTTGGACAAACAAGATGAGAAATCTAAATAGAAGATCGCAAAGACCACCAAGACAGAAAAAAATTTAATACCCTCCTCTTTGCACTGCTATCCTGGTAAGTCGATGAATCTCGCGAAGATTTTCATGCGGCGATTTTAGTAAGTTGTTCAACGTCAGCATGTCGTGCAGCCAGTAGAGCGGTCAAGATTCTGCGCCCTCTGGAGCCAGTCGGTGTGTAACTGCTCATCCAGTAAGGCTTGAGCCGCTAGAGGATCCCCCAGCTTGATGAAGCAATTATCCATCTGCTTGTAGCCGATCCCTGCCCGATCCATCTGACGCGCCAACCACTGCCTGCCGTTTAGACAGAGCTCTACGGTAAAAGGAAACCAACTCTGGACTCGCACATGCATGAGCCCAAATTGAGCGTGCATAAAGTAATGGTAGAAATGAGTGCATTTGCGAGGCTCAATCACCAGATGAATCTCTTTGCTGGCTCGATCGCCACGCACCGAATAGGAGTAACAGGGTTCGACTGCGCTAAAGAGCGCTATCAAGCCCTCCTTGATCCGGTCTCGCTGCGCGATTGCGCGAGCATGATCTTCTTTTGAAATTCCTGGGTCGGGAAGATACTGGGCAGGTCGACCGGCTTTGGCTGCAGCTTGATAGGCCGCCGCTTTGACTTTGGCTGTCAGGCTTTCAGCGAAACTCTTGAACTCTTTGATTAGCACTCCGCAACTGTTCAGGTAACGCTCCATCGCTAAAGGCTCAAACAATAACCGGAGCGTTCCCCGAAATCGTACTCGATCGAATCCCGAAATTATCCCTGTTATCTTCTGTCCAAACTTGCTAAGGAAGCTCTCTGGAACCCTGTGTGGCGCTGCCAATGGCTGAGTTTTCACACCTCGCCTTTTAGCAGTGCCCACGGCGTTCTACCATATGTGGTTGCGGCTACGCCGCGCTGTGCTCTTTGCGACCTTCTGTTTAAATTTTTGGGCTCTGCCACCTCATTATGAACACGCCAGAACTGCCACCATTTGATTACCAGCCGAAGCCCTACTCAGGCCCATCTGCTGAAGAAGTCCTGGCCTTGAGGAAACAGTTTCTGAACCCGGCACTGTTTCTTTACTACCAGAAACCAATGATGATCGTTGAGGGCAAAGGCCAATACCTTTTCGATGAGAAAGGGAGACGGTATCTCGATGGCATCGCGGGGATTGCGACGGTCAGCGTCGGCCATTGTCACTCGGAAGTGGTGGCTGCAGCCAATCTGCAGAACGAAACCCTCCAACATGCCACCACGATCTATTTGCATCCGAACATAGCCGAATACGCGCGCGATCTCGCCGCGAAATTGCCGGGCGATCTCAAAGTCTGCTACTTCGTCAATTCAGGATCCGAGGCGAACGATCTTGCCATCTTGATGGCAAGGGCTTTTACCGGCAATTACGATATGATCGCTCTGCGTAACGCTTACCATGGCGGCAACGCGAGCGGTATGGCGTTAACCGCCCACCGAACTTGGAAATTCAACGTACCCCATAGTTTCGGCGTTCATCATGCAATTGCTCCTTATCCTTATCGCGGACCTTATGGATACGATCATCTGGACTCCGGCAAAGCCTATGCCGATGACGTTTTGAACATCATTCACTACGCAACACCTGGCCGCGTAGCAGGATTTATCGCGGAATCGATTCAGGGTGTCGGCGGCACCGTTGTGTTTCCGGATGGTTACCTATGGCATGTATATCAGCATGTGCGAGAAGCCGGGGGTGTCTGTATCGCGGACGAAGTTCAGACCGGGTTTGGCCGGACAGG
>JBKPCS010000028.1:0-4718 GCA_046727495.1 bacterium
GTGACCATAGCTAACCGGACCGCGGCTTACTCTCGTACCTATTGCCTCGGTCGCTGGTCGCTCAATTCCAAATCGGTCAAACCCGCGCGTAAAGGAAAAGGTAGACAGTAAACCAACAAACTCTTCTAGACACCGGCATTGTGCAAAAAGGAAAAAGAGTGCACGCTTAGCCGGACTGTTTCTCTCCACATCGATATAGCCCAAAGAGCAACAGCAACGCGTAAGAAGGTGGCGTCCTTGCGTGGGCTTTTGTTTTGGCACGCTCGCGTCCAGTATGGCGGCAAACGGCAGTTCTTTTCTCTTTGGACTCCGAATAAAGCGGCGCCGCTGCAAAAGCCCGAGATATTCCGCGCTGCGAAGAGCCCGAATCTCGGTTAATTCGCTCTTGGGCCAGGCACGGAGTTTATCTGCGAATTCCGGTTGGCGCGGGCGCTCATAAACACTCATAGTAAATGATCGACTAACCCGAAGTCCTTTCACCCCACCTCAGGAGTTCGTCGAAGACATCGTCTGAAATATCAGTCGGACTCGTCGCTTTCTTACCATCGGCAATCGCGCGCCTCCGTCGATTTGTAGGAAATGTAATGGCGAAGCTGGCTGCCCAGTCTTTGATTTGCTGGTCGCCGAAGCTTAGCTTCAAGACCGAGTTAAACACCGGTCTTTCAATTGGCGGGAAGCCTAATTGCGCGGTCGTGCCTTCGTAAGTCATGACGCTGGCTGAACGCCCTTTTGAATCCGAGGGTAAGGTCGCTCTGGATGGTGTTAAGAAAGCGATCAGCGATCGAAACGATGCCCTAAAGAATCTGGCGAATACGCCGACAAGGATTTTAGGTCGAATTTTTATTGAGAATTAGCGGGTATGCATTCCTATGGCCCAGTTTCCCGGAGCGCTAGCTCGGCCCTGAACCAATTAAGGACAAAGATGAACGGTGACAGGCCGGAAAATCCGCGCTCCTCCCAGGACCAAGCCAAGGAGAATCCGAAGCGAGCTCGGGGCAAATGACGCCCAAAAAATACTTCCTCTGGTTCCTGTGGATACCACTCGGCGGCATCGTCGGCATTTCGGCATTTACCTCGCAGCTGGAAGCGATACCGCACGCTGGCCGACAGGCGTCCCGGCGATCTCCGGGATCCTTGTGATTCCTGCCCTGATCAATCTTTTTTTTCGGTCCCACAATCTACGCTTTCTGGAGGCGTAAACAATCTCGAGGACTAATCGCCTTTATTAATATCCTGGTCGTTGTTGGCGGTGGCGGCTTTCCTGGACTTCTGCTTTGGCTCTGGGCCTTAAAAGGGAAAGTCCGGCCTCCCAAAGAATCTGATTCTATTTCTACGGACTCGGCCAAACGCGAAGCCGTGCTGATCGGCCCTTTGGGCTGGGTGCTGCTCGCACTGCTTGTCGTCCTGATAGGGACCATTGCCTCAACCCGTACCACTGATCCGAATGCGTCGGCCGCTTTCTCAGTTTCCGAAACTCAACCGAGTGGTTCTACGCCAATTGATCTTTCATCGCCTACAACCAAGAAGCCCATGGAGGCCGGACCTAGCTACTCCAACGGGCCGGCTGCTTCCAAGAATCTGCCCACGATAAATCGGTCTTCGATTCCGCAGCTAGTTGCTGCCGCAAAACCTGCGATCGTCAAGATCGAAGCCTATGATGCTGCGGGCTATCCAATCAAAGCTGGCACCGGTTTTTTCATCTCCGCAGATGGTATCGTTGTCACGAATCACCATGTCATTGACGGCGCAAAACAAATCAGGATGGGAAAGTCATCGGAGTAGCAACGCTGATATTCAAAGAAGGGCAGAATTTGAATTTCGCGATTTCGGCAGATCGAATCGGTCAAGCGATGCGAGTGGCCGAACACTCTGCAGAGCCTATACCTACACCGAATCTAGCGAGGGACGGTTCGCCGGCTCCTCCGCAGACGGCCGCAGGTCAAAGAGGCAATCCATGGGATTTCATCGTCTACGTTGAGAAAGGTCTCAACGAGCATAACTGGGGGAGCTTTCGCGCTTATATGCCCCCGGATGGTCAGCTAAATTATTTCGCCCACCGCAACGCAACGTTCGAGTATATCCAGCGCGACATGGAGAGCGATCGAAAACGATACACTTCATCGAAAAGCACGTACTACCCGCAATCTTTCACTCACGAGATCTCCAAAGAGTATTCTCCACGCTGGAGCGGACCTATGCTGTACGACTCGATTAATGTCTATAGCGAGATTACAGAGCACAGCGGGCGCGTTCATCGGGCGTTGACACGCTTGACGGTCGCCCATACCGACAACGCTGGACGCTACACCATCTACGCTCTGGTTCTGAAGGTTCTGCCAAAGTGAGCGGCAAGGAGCCGTTGATTCCCCATCAGTCTACATACTTGATGACGAAGAACTCGCCCTCGCGACGCCTCATCGGCACGGACACACCAGAGCCAAAGGCGGTGGTAGTGTTACCGCTAGTGAAAGCAGTTGCATTCCCGGTCGAATAGACGCCGACGAAATCCGTGCGATCTGCCTTTGAGCAAGATCGCATCGCCTCCGTTCTTCTTTGCTTCGGCGGCGAGATCAGCATCTCGCCTGACCATCGAGATCGGGCCTCCTGGCCGACTATCAGTGATGTATCCGATAACCCTGAACTTTCGCGGGGGCGTGCCGACCAACCAAATCTCGACCCATTGATGCTCTTTGAAGCTCCGCCCTTGCCTTCGTAAATTCCCGATCCCGAATACGTGTAGTAGTTCGTTGAGCAGCCTCCGAACAGGACTGTTATGATGGCTAGTGCGAGAAGCTGCGCTTTCATCAGCATAGCGATCTAATTAGGAAATCTCGATCCCTTTGGAAAGAGGAATTCTAGAATTTCTAGAATTGGGCTGGTATCCACAAAAGCCTCACCGTTCAAAATTGGTTTGACGAACCCCGAGCGTCGAAATTGGCGGAGGAAGTCGGGCGCGTTTAACAATCAAGCGAATATAGATCTTTAATGGGCAGCGAGGCTTTAGCGCTCCACTCCCGTCTCGCGAGCCTGCAACCTACGGTATCCGAAGACAGTCGCTCTATCCAGTTGAGCTAAGGGTACCTCAAAAATTCCGGACTCACCGGTAACCATATGATCCCCGAAAATGATCCGAAGTCATGCCGTAGAAGTGAACGGGCTTGAGCTGATGTGACCCGCGGTGAAGCTTGCATACAAGCTTCGCAGGCTGTTCTACACTGTGGCGCACTGGCTCATGAGAGATCATAAAAGGTCATGGATGAATCAAAAAAATGGCTAAGAATTGAAGGATCTTAGCCCCTTTCCAAAGACCGATATTAGATTTTGGCAGAAGGCCGTCTCGCGACTCTTTAGGGTTTAGGGCCGAAGAGCGAGGACAGTAATCATGCCAAACCGAAGGGCGCTTCGCGATTAGACACTGTTCTCAGGTCAAATCCGAGGCCCCGTTCGGCAACTGCCGCTGAGTGCCCATGGAAACTGCTGGCACGCTAATTGCGCACTTTAGGTTAGCATGACTCACTCGGTACAGATCGAATCTCCGTTCAGTGAAGATGAAGAGACCGAGCTGGCTACGGATTTGCTCGCGGTAAATGACGAGCAGGAGTTAGATCACTTTCTTGGTAATTTACTGCGGCGCGGTGCGTCCGCAGCTGGCAGTCATCTGCGTTGGCCCCTATTGCTTCGACTTGGAGGGCTGGTCAAAGGTGCAGTGGCGCAAAATACTTCCGCCGTTGGACAGGCGTTCAGCGGCCTGATTGTTTCCGGGACTGAAGGGCAAACAGGACAGCTCGCAGCGGATGCCTCTCAATTACTCGGCATGGAAGTTGAGGGTATGCGCCGAGAAGATCAGGAGTTCGTCGCTGCCAAACAACTCGTGCGACTGGCTGGAGCTGCCGCAGCTAATGCTGGTGGAGACTCATCGGCTAATGCGGCCCGCCATGGCGTGATGCACGCCGCCCAACTTTACGCTCCTGGGCTTCTACGCTTTACCCAGAAGCATCAACAATGCGATCGCGGAACTTGCACGAGCATGCCCGCCCACAGCGGCACTTGGGTCCGACATGGACGCGAATTCATTCTACATGGGCTTTTATCCAATCACTCTATCTAGCCAAGCGCAACCTATTCATTCAACCCAAAAACTATGCATGACATCAACTCAACACGTTTTGAAACCGAGCAGGAGTCTAACACGTACGGTGAATACCAGGAATCCGAAGCTTACGGTGGCGAGCTGGAAGGTACCTTCGAAATGCCTGTAACCGAAGCGGAGGAAGAAGCACTTGCTGCCGAACTGCTCGGCGTGAGCAGCGAAATGGAAATGGATCAATTCCTCGACGGCTTGTTTGGCAAAATTAAACGCAGACTCGGTGCAGCTGCCAGATTTCTTAATCAGAACGCGGGACCACTAGCCAGAGCGTTGAAAGGTCTCGCCGACAAGGCGCTTCCGTTCATTGGTGGCGCACTAGGAACGGCCATTCCTATTCCAGGCGTTGGCACAGCGTTAGGTTCCGCGCTGGGGCAAGCGGCTAGCAAGTTCGTGAACTCGGAAACGGAAAATCTGGAACTCGAAGACCAGGAGCATTTTCAGAAGAGTACAGAAGGCAGATATGCCCCGGCCGGCTCGTTGTACAACCCCGAGCTCATCAGCGTCATTGGCTGGACGACTCGAAGGCCATTCTCGAGGCACCAACGGAAAAGGTCTGAATTGCGCGTCGGCA
>JBKPCS010000029.1:0-61109 GCA_046727495.1 bacterium
CTGCTGATGGGGTCGAACAAAGCGAATGTCAACTTGGGTAGCAGCTACACAACCGAGTACGAGGACGATTAGCTCTCTCAAGGTCCTATCCTTTGCGTCTTTGCGTCTTGGCGTGAGATCCTTTTTGCGTCTTGGCGTGACGTCCCCTTTTCCCGAGCGGCTTTACCAAGAAGAATCGTTGGTGTCCACGCGGATAGTCGTTGAGAACACCAAAAACTTTGAACCCGGCCTTCTTATAAAAACCTGGCGCCTGGAAATCGAATGAATCAAGAAAGATGGCTTCGCAGCCTTGTTCCAAGGCGAGGTTCTCCGCTGCGGCAAGCAGATTACGACCGACGCCTTTCCTGCGATGAGATTCGTTTACGAAAACCGCGCTGACGAAAAGATGGTTCCAGTGACAATTACAAAGCAAACCTCCCACCGGGTCTGTTCCCCGGTCGTACGCAAAGATGGCGAACCTGCGCACATTTCTTGACCCGGCTCGAGATTCGTTGAAGGCGATTAGCCGGTCGATGATCCAGCTTGCAGTATCGGGCGCCGGCTCTGGTTGGATTGCGATTTTGAAGGACACGGGAAAAGGATACACCGTCGACACTTTGAACGTTTCCGTTGGACTGTTCCTAACTGGACCGACGAACGAAAGCAAATTGGTGAGAGCTGCGCCAATCGAGTACGAGTTCGAGGACGATTAGCTCTCTCTTAAGGTCTGCGAAGGACCCTTAACCTTTGCGTCTTTGCGTCTTGGCGTGAGATCATTTCAGCGTCTTGGCGTGAGGTCCTTTTCTGTGCCTGGGCATGGAGTCGCCGCGCCGAACGCCAAACGCGCCGCGCCTCTACGTCTGGTGAAAGAAACGCAGCTGTTCGTGCAACGTTTCTACCTCTCTGGCGAGTCGCATGATCAACTTGATACCGTGGAAATTAATGCCACAGGCGGAGCGAAGGTATTCAATCCGGCGTAAGACCCGAATCCCTTCGTCATCGAAGCACCAGCCCTCGGTCGCTGGATCTACTACCGGCGATACCAGACCGTGCTTGCAATAGAACGCGACATGTCTGCGTGAGATATGCGCCAGAGCTGCTGCTGAGTCGATCGTGTAGAGCGTACGCGCATCGGGCTCGAAAACTTGGACCGCCATCGTTTCAAATGAGCTGTCGAACGGATTCATCGTCATCTCCAGCCTTACGTTGTTCCTGGGTTTAAACTGCGAAAATCTCGCTCAGCCGTCCGCCTTGGTCCCGCCAGCCGCGGGACTATGGCGAGGCAGCTTTATGTTGTTCTCGGGTTAAATTTTGAGACCTCGCTCAGCTGCTTCCACAGCTCGCGCTCCTTATCAGTAATATGCTCCGGGAGCCGAATGTTAATCACCACATAGAGATCGCCGTGCTGTCCCCCTTCGCCCGTCGGTAAACCGTGACCGCGTATGCGCAGCTGCTGCCCGTTATCAGATTCTTCCGGGACACGGACCGAAACCCGTCCTGCCAGGGTCGGCACGATTACTTTCGTTCCGAGCACCGCTTCCCAAGGAGCAACATCCAATGTGTAATACAGGTCAGAACCTCGGACTTGAAAGTCTGGATGTGCAGCGAGGCGGACGCGCAGAAAAAGATCGCCGGATGCAGCTCCACCGATCCCTGCGCCGCCCATCCCAGCAACTCTAATCGCCTGCCCGTCGCGAACCCCGGCGGGAATTCGGACTCTTATTGTCTGTGTGCTGCTTTCCCCCGTGCGCGGATCAGTTCTCTGCAATGAAAGAACCCGCACTCCACCCTTCAACGCTTCCTCTAGCGTCACCAGAATATCGCTCTCGATATCTTGTCCGCGGATCGCAACACCTCTGCCGGCGCCTGGTTCGGTCCCAGGTCCTTCAACTCCACCGAAACGTCCGGATCGGCCAAAAAATTGCTCAAAAAAATCGCTGAACCCGGTGCCGTCGAAATGGAATTCGTAACTTTGGCCATCTCCGGAACCGCGCCACGCTCTTCGCGTCGCGCCCTCGGGTGGCGGTTGGAACCTCTGATTCCAGTTCGCACCCAGCTCGTCGTATTTCTTGCGGTTGTCGGGATTACCAAGGACTTCGTAGGCTTCGTTGATCTCTTTGAACTTTTCTTCTGCGTTTTTCTTGTCTTTAGCAACGTCGGGATGATACTTCCGCGCAAGAGATCGGAACGCTTTTTTGATCTCTTCTTCGCTCGCTGTGCGCGGAACGCCCAGAATCGCGTAGTAATCTTTAAATTCAACCGGCATGTGGAGGCGCAATTGCTATTGTTGCGGGTTCTCTGCGAAAATGTCGTACTGCCAGAATCAAAGCGGTAACTTCGAACAATGCCGCGAGAAAGAACGTTGTTCCAACACGAATATCGGTAGCCGGATAGTGTGATACGGCTGCCAGAATCGGAGTGGCAAACATGGGCGCTATCACGCCCATGATGCTGTTGATCGAATTCAAAGATCCAATGGCCAACCCTTGCTTTGCCGGATCCACGGCTTTGGATACTAATCCCTGAAGCGCCGGCGCAACGACAAAGCCCAGCATGTTCGCGCAAATAACGGCGTACATCATCCATCCTTGGGTCGAGAGTCCATAAAGGATGTATGCGAAAAACGACGAGGTAAGACCGACTAAGAGTGTACGCACGTCACCGAAGTTCTTCAGCATCATCCGAAGCAAGACCGTCTGCCCCAACGCGGATCCGATTCCGACAATGAAAAGCGAGATACCGTTTTCGGTGGGTCCCCAGTGAAAGCGAAAGGTTGTGTAAAGCACCCAAGTAGTTCGCAAAATGAATTCAGGAAGCGCGACCAGCGTAAAGACTACTATTAGATTCCCGATACCGTGAATTTGCGCCAGCCCGATCAACGCGGAAAACGGATTTGCTTTTGCGAAGGAAAATGGGGAACGGTTTTGATTCGACTCCGGCAAAACAAAAAAGCCGTACAACCAGTTCAACAGCGAAAGCGACGCAGCAGCAAAGTACGGCAGGCGAAGATCGTGTTGAGCTAAGAGTCCGCCGAACATAGGGCCGCAAATAAATCCCATACCAAACACGGCGCCCATCATTCCGAATGTCTTCGCGCGATCTTCAGGGGCCGTGATATCCGCGAGGTACGCGCCAGCGACCGAATAACTCGCGCCGCACGCACCTCCGATCAATCGGGCAACTAAGAGGAGCCAGAGCCATGGTGAGAGCGCGGTGAGCAGAAAATTCAGTCCCAGGCCGAATATCGCGACCAATAACAGCGGGCGTCTCCCAAACTGGTCGCTCAGCGCGCCAAGTAACGGCGCGGAACAAAACAACATCAGGCCATACGCGGCCATCAACGCGCCGTACCAATAAGCCTGTTGATCCGTGCTCGTGGTCATGGTGCCAACCAGCGCGGGTAAAACCGGAATCACGATGCCGATTCCCAGGATGTCCAAAAACACGGTGATCAGAACGAATGGCACAGCGGCTTTGCGTTGATTCACCATTAACTTTCAGTTCTCACGATTTTGCGCGTTACGCAAAAGTGAAGCGATAAAAGTGAGATGCCCGCCTTCTCGAGAGATTCCGAAGGAGTTCGTCCTTCCCGACGATTCTTAACTCTCGCCAGCCCCGGCTCGATGCTTACACTGTGACTGTATCGATCCGAGTGCCGCCCCGGCTCACGCGTCTGCGGCTCCCATACGGGTCGCGTTTACAAATTGCTCGGTGGAATTGTCAATCTGGCGCCCCCCACGACCGCGCGCAGCATGAATGTACATCGACTGCCGATCGACCCGACCCGAGGGAGCTGGCGGCAACGAGATTTCGTATTTAATCGGCTGCTGGTGATCAGCGATCTGCAGCTCCGGATTGTAGACACTGTTAAATTTCCAGAGCATCTTAAGAAAGTTGGTTTGACCTCGGACCAAGCGGGCAGCCGCTAAGCCAGCGGCTTCTCGCAGCGCCGCGAGCCCGAGATGCTTCATATTCAATACCCGTTGTGTCTTAACCAATTCCCGATAAAACTCAGGCAAGGGTAACTTGGTTGGTAAGACTGCGTGCTGGATATCGAACAACCGGTAATCACGGGTGCTGATTTTACGGGACTCCGTCCGCCAGCTTTCCGTGCCTGGATAAGGAGTGTTGACGCTGATGTTCACAATCTCCGGAATCTCTTTGCACCACTCCCGGATAACTCGGAACCGTTCCCTGTCCCAGGAAGGGTCAGCAATAATGTTAATTGCCACTGAGATTCCGAGAGATCGCGCGAACTCAAGGGCTTCGAAGTTCTGGGATAGGCTGACTCGTTTCCGAAATTGTTTTAACGCTTCTTCATCGATCGCTTCAATCCCTAGAAACATGTACTCGAGGCCGATTTTGCGCCAAAACTGGAAGTCCTCTTTGTGCCGCAGCAGAATATCGCCTCGAGTTTCCAGATAATACTGTTTCCTAATTCCCTTACGAGCAATCAACTCACCGATCCATCCCATGATCGGCCTGGATAAAGGCAACATCATCGAGGAGAAAAATACCGGGCTCTTTGATAGTACCCAGTTCTTCCAACACTCGGGCAGGCGACTTTGTACGATAACTCCGACCGTAAAACGTCCAGGCGCTGCAAAAAACACAATCCCAAGGGCAACCGCGACTGAACTCGATCGAGGCACAGGGGTCGAGCACACCGATGAAATAGCGTCGCCGATGGCGCAACAAATCTCGGCCGGGGATCAGATCGTCAAGACTTTTTACGAATCCGGGCCGTGTACCCTCGCCTTCCAATGTAACCACGCCAGGTACTTGAGCTAAGGCGGAGCGATCGTTCTCAACTAATCCTTTATCGCGGGAAGGGCAAGGACATTCCATCTCAAGTCCTTGCGCTTTCGCCCGCCAGGCAACATCCTTTACTGGAAAGCCTAAAACGGCTGGAGAATGAGTATTCTCTAAAAGAAGAACTGGATCCGACCTGGGCTACTCGACCGGTTGCCATTACCGCGTCCGCGTCCTCGAAAGTCAATCCGTGATAGTCGTAAGTGACATCAAACGTTCTTAGGCGTTCTAGCGGTCCTGTCGGACGACGATGACAAACCGATGTCACATCGGGCGCGTGACCTTTATTCTGCCCATTACCTCGCCTTCAACCCGATGTGATCGGCCTCGAAACAGGGCTATGCGTTTTCCGCTCTGGTCCGTGACGGCAACGTCGTAGATACCGCTCCGGCCTTGAAGCGATTGTTCCATTGCTTCGGCGCACAGTTCATCGCCCACCCGCGCAGAAGCGAGGAAATCAATGCTGCATCCCGCCGCAACAGTCTTCTGATTCCGGCTGTTACAAGCGAAAGCGAACGCGCTGTCGGCCAAACTGAAAACGATTCCTCCGTGACAAATGCCATGACCATTTGTCATGGCAGGACGTACCCGCATCTTTAATTTGGAATATCCGGCACCCACTTCGATGATTTGGATACCGAGGCACTGGGACGCGTGATCTCGCGCGAACATCCAACTGATAACGGCTTCGGCGAGAATCGTTTCATTTTCCCGATGAGGTACGTTCAGCGGCGGGTTCATGGGCTTCCTTGTTCCTCCATAGCATTCGCCGTATCAAAGGCGATATCCGGTACCGATCTTCTCCATAATGGACTGATAAATTCGCTAAAACTTCACGCACAATTGTGAACCCAATGCGGTCAGCCCAAGCAAACGGTCCAAGCGGATAGTTGACTCCCTTTTCCATGGCTAAATCGAGTGCCTCCTGGGTGCAGACGCCTTGGTTCACGGCATCCGCGGCTTCGTTGATGATGCATGTTGCGATGCGCATAATGACCATCCCTGCAACATCCTCAATTCGCGAAACGACAAATCCCGCAGCTTGGAATAAGCCAACCACCTCACGATACGCGACATCGGAACATTGCTCAGCTTTTGCAAGCGCGATGCGTTTCGCTTTTTCGTAGTCCAGCGCCAAGTCAACCAGAACCGTATTGTCCAGCCCAGTCTCCTGCGCCCGCTCAGTCGCGGTCCGGCCGTCTGTAAGCCAAACCGTTGCGTTGTCAGTCTCCAGCAGAAGCCCACGGTGAGAAGACCTCCACAGATTGAAACTGCCAGATCGCGCTGCCATCAAGCGCGTAATCAGAGGCTGGACTACCGCATCGTTCTCCACCGGCACAACCCGCCTTGGGCCCTCCGCTGGCGGCTCGGTATGGGGCAGCTGTTTTTCAGCGTTTTCGTGATACTCATAAAAACCGCGCCCGGTTTTTCGGCCCAAAAAACCCGCGCGTACCAGTTCCTCCTGAATCAACGAAGGCGTATACCTCGGATCATAAGAGAAAGCGCGAAACACGGACTGTGTTACCGCCAGGTTTACATCGTTCCCGATCAGATCCATGAGCTCGAATGGCCCCATCCGGAACCCTCCCGCTTCGCGGATCACCGCATCGATTGTTGCTGGGGCGGACGCCTGCTCGTTCAGGAGGCGAAGCGCTTCTCCATAGAACGGCCTTGCCACGCGATTAACAATAAACCCGGGTCTGGATTGGACGCACACCGGAGTTTTTCCCCACGCTTTGGCAATCGAACATACGTTCTCCACTACTGCAGGGTCGGTTGCCAGACCCGACACGACTTCCACGAGATCCATACGTTGCGCAGGATTAAAAAAATGCATGCCGACCACTCGCTGAGGCTTTGTGACTCCTGCAGCAATGGCTGTGATCGAGAGCGACGATGTGTTGGTCGCTAGAATCGACTGCGGGTTGACGATCCTCTCAAGAGCAGCAAAAAGCTGCTGTTTGCTTTCGAGATCTTCGATGATTGCTTCAATTACCAACGCAACGTCGGAGAACAGGCCCAGATCTGTAGCTACGCGAAGCGAGGCAATTGCACGATTCGCTTGCTCCGGGCTCAACCGCTTTTTTTCGACGCGCCTTTGCAGATTTTCCCTTACCGTTTCCGCTGCTTCTTCAGAAGCGGCCGCGTTTGAGTCAAACAGATAGACCGAATAGCCGGCGAGCAAGGCAACCTCGGCGATCCCCCTCCCCATGGTTCCGCTGCCTACAATCCCAACTGTTTTTTCGTTCATTGTGTCTGTAGGGCGGCAGGCCCTGCCGCCCTACACCATACCTGCTATTCGCCTCTAAATTTTGCAGGACGTTTCTCCAGAAACGCGGAAACACCCTCCTGGAAATCTTTGCTTCTACCGAGCTCTCGATTGAAATCGCGTTCGACATCGAGTTGCGCATCGAGGGAATTCTGCGCCGACATTCGAATCGCTCGTTTTGCGTAAGCCAAGCCTTTCGTCGGAGCTGTAGCTAGGTGCTGCACCAATGTTTCAACCGTTGCCTGGAAATCCGCATCTTCGACGCAGCGCCAGATTAAACCCCAGTTCGCGGCTTGTTCGGCAGAAAGCTTTTCACCGAGTAGGACGAGACCAAGGGCCCGGGCTGTTCCAACCAGGCGTGGCAGCGAATAGGTGCCGCCGGTGTCGGGAACCAGTCCCAGCTTGGCAAACGATTGGATGAAGCTGGCAGACTTTGTTGCGATGACAAGGTCGCACGCCAGGGCCAGATTAGCGCCCGCACCTGCAGCAACTCCGTTTACCGCTGCCACCACTGGTAACGGCAACGCGGTCAGTGTCCGTACCAAAGGCGAGTAATATTTTCCGATCGAGAGACCGAGATCGGGTGGGCCAGATTCCGGAACAGCGACGCGATCCGCAAGATCTTGTCCGGCACAAAAACCGCGCCCAGCACCTGTTAGAACGAGCACACGTGTGCTTGCGTTTTCCTGGACCTGTTTCAAGGCCAGCTGAACCTCTTCATGCATCTGAACATTGAAACTGTTCAGTTTCTCCGGCCGGTTTAACGTCAACCGCGCAACCCCATCGCGAATTTCAAAAAGGATCGTCTGAAAGCTCATCGGTTCTTGAAATTCGGTTTTCGCTTCTCCACGAAGGCCTTCATCCCTTCCTTTTGATCTTCCGTCGCAAACGTGGAATGGAAAAGACGGCGCTCAAAGCGTATTCCGTCAGACAGCGAGGCCTCGTCTACACGATTAACCGCTTCTTTGATCATCACGACCGCCGGACGAGACATCCCTGCGATTTTCGTTGCGGTTTTGATCGCATCGTCCCGAAGTTCACTGAGCGGGACCACACGACTGACGAGTCCGCACCGCTCGGCTTCGGTTGCGTCCATGAAACGGCCGGTCAAGCACATCTCCATCGCTTTTGCCCTGCCAATCAATCGAGTCAGTCGCTGGGTGCCACCGGCTCCAGGCATCGTGCCGATAGTAATTTCCGGCTGCCCGAACTTCGCGTTGTCTGCTGCGAGAATGAAATCGCATGCCATGGCAAGTTCACAGCCTCCACCAAGGGCGTAGCCGGCAACAGCAGCGATGACCGGTTTACGCTGAACAGCCAGTTGGCTCCAGGCCCCTTCTGGTCCATCCGGAAAATCAGCATTGAAAGAGTCGATGAAACTCTTGTTTTGCATCTCGCGAATGTCGGCCCCGGCAGCAAAAGCCTTTTCACTACCGGTGATCACAATCGCGCCGATTGATTCGTCCGCTTCAAACGATTGCAGCGCTTTTCGAACTTCGTCGAGCAGCGGTGTAGACAGAGCGTTGAGCGCTTCGGGCCGGTTTAGAGTGATCACACCGACGTTGCCGACCGTTTCCACTAGGATGTTTTTGTAGTCCATGATCGAAAAAGTCAGGCATGTCGCCGGCTTTGCACCACGCGGAAACGGTTGCTGACAAAAGCGCTGTCGGTCAGTGCTGCGTTTGCAGCCGGGTTCGCTCCAGTGCCGTGAAAATCGCTAAATGCGGCCGACTGATTAACGTAAACTCCTCCGGTCAGATTGCAGGAAACTGGCACACCAGCGTCTGCTCCCACATCAATCGTTTCATCCAAAACTTCGTCGTTGGTAGAATAAACCGAGAGCGTCAATGCTCCGTGGTTTTTGGCTCCTTCTTTCGCCAGTTCGATACTCTCTGCCGTGTTCTCTGTCTCGACCACAAAAGCTATTGGGCCAAAAAGCTCTTGCATAAACTTGTCCTTGTTTACGGAAGTTGTCTTCAGAAGTAGCGGTGTACGGATTGTAGCTTTCGGAAATTGGGGATGCTCCAGCGGCCGGCTTTCAGCTATTGTCTGACCTAGTTCACCTGCTCCGTCAAGCCGGCGGAGTGTGGCTTCATTTTGCACCGCACCTAGAATTTCGACTGCGCGCGTTGGATCGCCGAGCAGCTTGGCCAGCCCATCTGCAAGGGCAGCACCAACTTGATCGAACGAGAGATGTCCTTCCGAAGTTTCGATGCCATTTCGCGGAACATAAATGTTCTGCGGCGCCGTACACATCTGCCCGGAATAGAGCGCTAAAGAAAATGCGATGTTTTTGACCATGCCTTTAAGATCAGCGGTCGAATCAACAACGATCTGGTTCACGCCGGCCTTCTCTGCGTACACCAGCGCCTGTTTCGCGTTCTCTTGGATCCAGTTTCCGTTAGCTGAACTACCGGTGAAATCGATCAGCTTGATCTCCGGCCGCAAGGCTAGTGTTTGTGCTGTCTGATCCCCTGCCTCATGTGCGACAAGCGTGACAACGTTTGGATCAAACCCGGCCTCGGCTAATACCTCGCGCGCGATTTCAACCGTGAGCGCAAGCGGTAAGATCGCGCCGGGGTGTGGTTTAACGATCACCGCGTTTCCAGTCGCGAGATCAGCAAATAAGCCTGGGTAACTGTTCCAGGTCGGGAACGTGGAACATGCAATCACTAACCCGATTCCGCGCGGTACGATTCGGTACTCTTTTTCCATTTTCAGGGGTTCATGTTTCCCCTGAGGCTTCTCCCAGTACGCTTTGCTTGGGATTCGACTCATCTCCGACCACGCATACGCGACTGCTTCCAGTCCGCGATCCTGTGCGTGCGGACCGCCAGCCTGAAACGCCATCATGAAGGCTTGTCCGCTGGTGTGCATCACCGCGTATGCGATTTCGAAACTCCGCCGATTTAATCGCTGCAGGATTTCCAGAGACACTCCGGTCCATGTCTCCGGGCCAGCGTTTCGCCATGCTTTTGCCGCCGTTTGAACCGCACCGATAAGGACGTCCAGATCCGCTCGAGGATACGTAATGCCCAAATCAAAACCGTAAGGCGATTTTTCGGAACCGGTCTGTCCGGTGTTCCCGGGTTGCGCGATAGAAAACGGCTTGTTCAATCGCGCATCGAATGCGGCTTTTCCGTCGGCATTTGCCGTCTCTCCGTATATTTTCGGACTTGGCATTTCCGAAAACGGGCTCCAGTAACCGCGAGTTGCAATCGCTTGAAGCGCCTGATCAAGGGTCGTTTTGTGCTGGGAGAAGAATGAATTGGACATAGGAGGGGGCCGGGAGGACCGGGGTTCAGTTTTCGGTTGTCGGTTGTCGGTTTTCCGTTCAGGTCTCGCGATCAAAATCGACGAAGATCCGGTCCGTCACCGGATAACTCTGGCACGTCAATATAAAGCCGCGATCAATTTCGTAATCTTCCAAAGCAAAATTCGCGTCCATCTCGACTTCGCCCTCGCGGAGATGGGCTCGGCAGGTCGAGCAAACTCCACCACGGCAACTGTATCGCATTTCAAGACCATGCCGTAGCCCAGCCTCGAGGATCGTTTCGCTCCCTTTCTTCATGCTGAACGCGTGTTCGATGCCGTCCATGATTAAAGTCACGTGACAGTCCGCCTCTTCAGTCAAAGCGGTGGCTCTGGAAGATGAGGTGGCGTTACCAAATAACTCTGTCTTGATTTGCGAATCCTTCAGCCCACGGGCTTTTAACGCATCCGACACCTCCAACATCATTTCGTAAGGCCCGCAGATAAACGCAGTATCGAACTTTGCGTTCGGCGCCCATCGGTCCAGCAGTTGGCTGCATCTCGCTTTCGTGATCCGGCCATTCAAGAGATCGATCTCTTGTTTTTCTCTGCTGAGCAGGTGGACCAGGCAGAACCGATCCAAGTAACGATCTTTGAGGTCAGCAAGTTCTTCCCGGAACATGACTGAACCCGAAGCCCGATTCCCATAAAACAGAGTAAACCGGCTTTTCGGTTCGGTAAGCAAAGTCGTTTTGATGATCGAAAACAACGGCGTGATCCCGCTGCCAGCAGCAATCGCCAAGTATTGTTTTTCGTTCTCCGGATGCAGCGGAACATTGAATCGTCCTGCCGGAGGCATGACTTCGATGCGCGCACCACGTTTCAAGTGCTGATGCGCCCAGCTCGAAAAAAGTCCGCTCGGCGCCTTTTTGATGCCGATCCGCGGCCTGAGATCCTGGACTGCAGCGCAGATCGAGTACGAGCGCCGTACCTCACTACCATCGATCGTTGTGCGTAATGTGAGGTATTGGCCCTGTACAAAGCGGAAAGTCGCTTTGAGGTCGGAGGGTATATCGAACGTTACGACGAGTGACTCACGGGTGTCGTGGTGTGCGTCGTAAACCCCCAGCTCATAAAAGCGCGATTTCCCGGTCTGGGTGCTCTGAGGGGGTTCGGCGGCTTTCATGGGTGGGACCTATACGACCTATAGGACGTATATGATTTATGCGGGATGAGCGACTAATGACATTTGAAGTAATCGAATGGTTCCCGGCAGCTGTCGCAAACGTAGATGGCTTTGCAAGGAGTCGAGCCGAACTGGCTCACCAGGCGCGTCGAAGGCGAGCCGCAATGAGGGCAGGCGATCGGGCCTGAAGATTTTGGGGTCGGTGGAGCAATTCCGTATTCTCGCAAACGTTCGCGTCCTTTTTCAGAAAGCCAGTCTGTAGTCCAGGCTGGAGATAGCTGGGTCTCAATTCTGAACCTGGCAATTCCTCGTTTTTGCAGAGTCGACTGAATCTCGCCGGTGATCGTTGCCATCGCAGGACACCCGGAATAGGTCGGCGTGATAGTAACGACCAGTTCGCAGCCGTCCCAGTAGACGTTGCGAACAATGCCGAGGTCGCAAATGGAAAGAACCGGGATCTCCGGATCCATGATCTCCTCTAGCCAGCTCCAGATAGAGTGTTCCGACTTCGCCAAGGCTTTGTCGGACAGGTTGGCGTTTGGCGTTGTCACCATTGGGCTCCGGGGTAGGCTCGTTGTAAGAATTGCATCTCAGCGAGGATGTATCCTAGGCGTTCACTATGGGTTCCGCGTTTGCCGCCCCGCTGCATCCAGCAGTCAGCTGGAACCTTCAGCGTCGCTTCTTCGAGCGTCTGTGACATCCGGTTCAACCATGGGTCGCGAAGCGCCCGAAGATCGCAGCCGATTTGTTGTTCCATCATCTCAATGTCGACTGCATCCATCTCGAACATTTCGCCCGTGAACGGCCAGAGTGCGTTGATTGCTCGTTCCATCCGTGCGTGACTCTCTTCGGTTCCATCGCCTAGCCGGATTACCCAGGCAGAGCTCCGGTCCAGATGATAACGGACCTCCTTCAGCGATTTTTCACTGATCTCGCGAACGCCCTGGTCGGAGGACGATTGCAAAGCCTGCAGAAGTAAGAAATGCCAGGCATCAAAATAGAACTGCCGAGCGATGGTGTGCGCGTAATTGCCGTTCTCCTGTTCTACCAGCAGTAGGTTCCGAAAGTCGTGGGCATCACGTAGGAACGCGAGCTGGTCTGCGTCCCTGCCTTTGTCTTCGATTTTGCCGGCGTATTCGAGCCAGAGTTGGGCCTGACCTAGCAAATCGAGAGCGACATTAGTTTGCGCGAGATCCTCTTCGAGAACGGGGCCGTGGCCACACCACTCAGCCAGTCGCTGGCTTAGTATCAAATCGTTATCGCCAAGCCGCAGAACATATTCAAAAAACTGCGCACTATTCCGGCTCACACTCGCACTAGCACTCACACTCAGAGATGTTTTACTTCATCTGGCACCGGGTAAAATGTCGGGTGCCGGTAGATTTTTCCTTTTGGTGATTCAAAGAGCGCGTCCTTTTGATCTGGCTCGCTCGCTGTGATTTCGCTGGAACGAACGACCCAAATACTGGTCCCTTCGTTGCGCCTGGTATAAACGTCGCGTGCGTTCCGGATTGCCATCTCAGCATCAGCTGCATGCAAGCTGCCGACGTGCTTGTGAGCCAGTCCATGCTGGCTGCGAATGAATACCTCCCAAAGCGGCCAGTCCTTCATAACTGATTAACGCCGAGATCGCCGGGAACGCCGGGAACTGATTTTCCGATGCCGGCGGTCTCGGCGTTTCTCGTCTTCTCTGCGTAGGCAAGTGCTGCGTCCCGCACCCAGGCGCCTTCTTCGTGCGCTTTGATGCGAGCCTGCAGACGTTCGCGGTTACAGGGTCCGTTCCCTTTGATTACGTCGTAAAATTCTGTCCAATCGATCTGGCCAAAATCATAGGATCCACGATCTGGGTTCCATTTGAGGTCGGGATCCGGGATTTTCAGTCCCAGATAGTCCGCCTGAGGCGCGGTTTGATCCACGAACCGTTGGCGTAGCTCGTCGTTTGTGAACAGTTTAATCCTCCACTGCTTCGATTGGGCCGTGTGCGGCGACTCGGCGTCAGGCGGACCAAACATCATCAGGGCAGGCCACCACCATCGATTCAACGCATCCTGTGCCATCGCTTTTTGCTGGGGCGTTCCCTTGACCAGCCGGCACAAGAGCTCGAACCCTTGCCGTTGATGAAAGCTTTCTTCTTTACAAATCCGCACCATCGCCCGCGCATAAGGTCCGTATGAACTCCGGCAGATCGGGATCTGGTTGATAATAGCCGCGCCATCGACCAACCAGCCAATCGCGCCGATATCCGCCCAGGTCAGTGTCGGGTAATTGAAAATACTGGAGTACTTCGCTTTCCCGGAAAGAAGGTCGGCAATCAGCTGCTCTCGGGAAACACCGAGCGTCTCCGCCGCGCAATAAAGATAAAGTCCATGGCCAGCTTCGTCTTGAACTTTGGACAACAGGATCATCTTACGTCGCAGAGTCGGCGCACGAGTAATCCAATTGGCTTCCGGAAGCTGGCCGACGATTTCTGAATGCGCGTGCTGCGATATCTGGCGGATCAGTGTCTTCCGGTATTTGTCCGGCATCCAGTCGTTAGGCTCGATCCTCGTTCCTGCGTCAACTCTCTCCTGAAAAACGCGTTCAGCCGGCTCGAGCTGGTTAAGAGAGCGAACCTTATTCACGCCGGTATCGACCATTTGCGCGTACATATATTTTGGAACGCCGTCATCGCCGACAACTGGGTCTGCGTCAATGATACAATCTGATACAGATTCCTTGGATTCAAAGAAAATTCCGTATCATTTTGGCGACGCTTTCGCTGGATTGTGCCTGGCGACAGAGCGACACTCGGCTACTTATGCCAACAGAGCGCTCCCTTCTGATTCTGGTTGCCGGCCCTTACCGATCGAATACCGGAGATGATCCGGACAAGATTGCGAACAATTTACGCGTGATGAACGAAGTAGCGGTTGAACTTTTTCGAGCCGGGCACATGCCAATCACTGGAGAAGCAATCGCTTTGCCATTGATTGAGACCGCTGGCTCTAAGCGAATCGGCGATGAAATCTTCGATGAGTTCTTCCATCCAATCGGCCATCGGTTGATCGAGCATGTTGACGCCGTGCTTCGCATCGGAGGACCGTCGAAAGGAGCGGATGAGATGGTAGCCGCCGCCAACGCAGCCGGTAAGACGGTGTTCTTTTCAGCGAAAGAAGTCTTGAGTGCGGAGAGTTGATAGTCGTGTTAGGCGGCAGGGCCAGCCCGATATCGACATAGAAGCACGACGAAATCGTCCTGCGTAACACACGCCGATACGCCGACACGCCGATACAAGCTTCAACCTGTCACTTACCGTGCCCCTTCTTCCGCAAGTGCCCAAAGCTCTCCTCCCAGTGCTTCGGAAGCCGGCAAATCTTTAGGTCCGGTAGCGTCACTACGGCCAGCATTTGGCGGCAAACAATCAACAGTTCACCGTCGCTGGGACGAGTAATGGTAAACGCACACCAGAACCGAGTCCGCTCGAAGCTTTCCAATTCCCCTCGCACAATCAACCTATCCCACAAACGCGCAGGCCGCCGGTAATCGATCTCGGTTCGAACAACAATTGGGCATTCCCCCGGATTAACCATGGTGCTAAGTGGCCAACCGAGATGCTCTGCGAGCAGTGACCGGTTGGTCTCGATAAAGCGCAGATAGGCAATGTTGTGCACCACGCCTCCGGCGTCAGTGTCGAAAAACATTACCCGTACTTCAGTCTCGAGGCTTGGAGAGGGCATGTGGCGTTTTCGCGTCCGCCTCCGTCCCGCATCGGCGGGACTCCGGCGCGACAAGTTTTCGCGGTTTGCATTCTGGTGTTCTCGACAACAAGACAAAAGGTTTGTCTACCCGAGTCAACTAGGTTTTCCTTGGAATAGCGTGAAGATTGGCTGTGTCATTCCTTCCTATAATCATGCGAAGTACGTCGGAGAAGCGATCCAATCCGTTCTCAACCAGACATTGCCGCCGGACCGGGTGATCGTGATCGACGACGGATCAACCGATGGGTCAATTGATCTGCTTCGCTCGATTAAGAATCAGAAGGTTTATCTCTACGAGCAGGCGAACGCCGGCGCCCACGTTGCTCTGAACCGGGGGCTTCAGCATTGTAAGGATTGCGACTTCATCAGCATCTTGAATTCGGATGATCGGTATCATCCTGAGCGATTCGCGCGATGTGTCGGTTACCTCGAAAAGAATGCTGCTGCCAAACTGGTCTGCACACGTCTTCGTCTAATCGACCAGAACGGAAAACCAGTTGGTCAGCTCGATGGCCGGCAACGGCGGATCAATCGGATCTGGGCGAATTTGAGTACAACCCAGGACCCAATTGGGTCGATGGGGCTCGGCAACTTCACCAAAACGACGAGCAATTTCTTTTTCCGGGCCGGAACCATTACGGAATTTCGGCCGTATCGGTATGTTCATGATTATTTTGCGGCGCTGTTGGTCGCTTTCCGTGGCGGGTTGGGCATGATCCACGAGGACCTGATTGACTATCGCGTGCACGTGGCGAATACGATCAAAGCCGAAGGCAAAGGCCCGGTGGTGGAAGAAGTGGTGCAGATGCATCTCGATTTACTTGCTGCGCTCCGTGCCGACCTGGAAACCAGTCCCTTGCTTCGGAAACAGGTGCTGGCCTATCTCAAAATCGCGTTCCAAAACTACACAGATATGCGGGCCGAGTTATTTGTGTTGGGAATAGCTCGAGCGCTCGCCGGCGATAGCAAAACGGCCGAGCCTTTCAGATGCTTTCCGGAAGTGAACGAGCCCTCAACACCGCCGCCCTGAGATAACGCCGTCAATGCCATCAACGCCGACAGTGCCAACAATGAACGAACGCAGCTTTTCTGCACGATGTCGGCGATGTTGGCATTGTCGGCGATGTTGGCATTGTTGGCGATGTCGGCGTTTTCATTGTCGGCGGTGTTGGCATTGATGGCATTGATGGCATTGTGTTGAATGACCTCCGGACGCCCGGCTAACCGGCTCATTCACGAGAAATCGCCGTATCTGCTTCAGCATGCCTATAATCCGGTGGATTGGTATCCGTGGGGTAAAGAGGCGTTTCAAAAAGCCCAGGCAGAGAATAAGCCCATCTTTTTGTCAGTAGGTTATTCCACCTGTCATTGGTGCCATGTCATGGAACGGGAATCGTTCGAAAATCCGGCGGTCGCTGACCTGTTGAACCGGTACTACGTCAGTATCAAGGTCGACCGGGAAGAGCGCCCGGACGTGGATCGCGTGTACATGACGTTTGTGCAAAGCACAACGGGTGCTGGCGGCTGGCCAATGAGCGTCTTTTTGACGCCCGATCTCAAACCGTTCCTCGGAGGAACGTATTATCCGCCCGAGGACCGGTACGGCCGGCCGGGGTTCTCAACCCTGCTGACCCGGTTAGCCGATATTTGGCGCGAGACCCCCGGCAAAATCCTCGATCAAGGAAGCCACCTGACCGAGGTAATCCGCTCATATCTCAATGAGGCGCGACCGGCTGAATCCAGCCCGCTGAAAACAGAGTGGATGGATAAGGCTTTCGGACAGATCGCGGCCAGTTTCGATCCTGATGAAGGCGGATTTACCTCAGCGCCAAAGTTTCCGCGTCCAGCGGTTTTTTCATTCCTGCTTCGCTACGGAAGGCGTAGCAAGAAATCGCAGGCGTTCGATATGGTCGCGTTCACCCTGCGTAAGATGGCCGGAGGCGGCATCTACGATCATCTTGGAGGCGGGTTTCACCGCTATTCGGTCGACGAACGATGGCATGTGCCGCACTTCGAAAAGATGCTTTATGACCAGGCTCAATTGGCGATCGCGTATACCGAGCTATTTCAGTTGACTGGAGATAAGGAGTTTGCGCAAGTCGTCCATGAAACACTGGATTACGTCCTGCGCGATCTCGCCTCGCCGAAGGGTGGTTTCTATTCGGCAGAAGATGCCGACAGCCTGCCTGAACCGGATGCGGTAGAGAAAAAGGAAGGCGCTTTCTACGTTTGGACGCAAGAGACCATCGATCGCGTTCTAACGCCGGACGAATCTCTCGTTTTTCGCCGAATGTACGGCGTGGAACCACACGGCAACGCCGCACCGGCCAGCGATCCTCACGGCGAGCTGGCCGGCCAGAATGTGCTTCTGAAGCAGAATGATTTGTCGCTGGTAGCTCACCTGACCGGAAAAAGCGAAGAGGAAGTCGCGGGCTTGATCTCGAGCGCGAAACAGAAGCTGAAGGCTGTTCGAGATCGGCGACCGCGGCCGCATCTTGACGACAAGATCGTAACTGCCTGGAACGGTCTGATGATCTCTGCCCTAGCAAAAGCGTCCCAGGCGTTTTCGGAAACGCGTTATCTTGAGGCCGCTAAACGTGCTGCCGATTTCTTACTGAAGAATTTGTATCCGCAGCGCTTACTACGCAGCTTCCGCGATGCGCCGAGCGCCGTGTACGCGTTTGCCGAAGACTACGCGTTCCTGATCCAAGGGTTGCTCGATCTGTATGAGTCAGATTTCGATGTTCGATGGCTAAAGTCAGCCGGCGAACTGCAGGTCCAGATGAACGCTCTGTTCTCGGATCCGAAAGGCGGCTATTTCAATACTGAAGAAGGAGCACACGACATTCTGTTTCGGATGAGAGACGATCACGATGGAGCGGAGCCATCAGCGAACTCGGTTGCTGCACTGAACCTGACGAGGCTGGCGTGGATTTTAGGGGCAAAGGAATTCCAGCACGCGGCCGCCCGCTTGATCGGGTCGTTCCATACAACTCTGCAGGCAGCGCCGGCAGCGCTTCCGCAAATGCTCGCAGCAACGGATGCCGCGATCAGCGAACCAGTTCAGATCGTGATCGCCGGCGATCAGGTTAACGCAGAGCAGATGCTCCGCATCGTTGGACAATCGTATCTGCCAAATAAAGTCCTGTTGCTGGCTGACAGCGGTGACAACCAGAGCTTCCTCGCCCAGCATGTTCTTGAGATGGCGCACATGAAACCAATCGACGGCAAGCCGACTGCCTACGTTTGCCGTAACTTTGTTTGCGATCTGCCGGTAACAGACCCGGATGCGCTGCGCGAGAAACTAGGCCTCTAAATTGGATGGACGGAAGCTCGAATCTCGAAGCTAGAATCTCGAAGACAATGGCCCACGTGGCATTCTGTTTCGCGGTAGCCGGACCGACGTCGATCGAGAACGACTCCTAGCTCCTGGCTCCTGACTCCTGGCTCCCGACTCCCGCCTCCTTTTTTCTGAAACTTCGGTACCTGGTTTCCTCTGTAATGGACGGCGGACCAAAAGTTGGCCGCAAACATCAACTCCAACCGGAACCTCTGAAGGGCTACCATGAATACCGCAACAGCAATCAATAAATGGGTTATCCCATTTCCCGAGCAAAAGGCAGAAGTCCGAACCCATTCCAGGAAGAACGACGAGACGGCGACCGATGAATCGCTTTGGAAGATCTGCCAGGACACATCCAGAGCAAAGCGTCGTGAATCAGTCTTTTACGCATTTTTCCTTCTGTTTGCGGTGGTGAGCTCGGCTTCGGCATTTGCCACCCTTCTGGATACGCTGAGCGCAGGGTCCGTAATCTACTTCGTTGAGTATGCGTTGCGATAATCGGGCTCAACCGGAATCGAGCTTCTACGCGTTTATCCTACTCCTTGCCGTAGTAAGCGCTTTTTCGGCCTTCGCTACGCTGCTTGACATGTTGAATTCCGGTACGCTGGACTATTTCGTCGAACATGCCATCCGATAACACCGGTTCCGCAGCAAAATGAAACTCTGGGTCGCAAGGCGTACCGCTGCCCGCTAACCTCGCGCTTCAGTCGAGGACGAGGACGAGAACGAGTTCGAGGCCCCTTCTAGCTCCTAGCTCCTGACTCCTGGCTCCTGACTCCCGCCCCCTCACACATACACCCGTTCCACTCGTTTCGTGATACGCGTCAGAATTTCCCAGGCAATTGTGCCAGCTCTCTCCGCGATTTCGGTTGCCAGAATTTCTTCATCGCCTTGACGGCCAATCAGTACAACCTCTTCGCCTTCGCTAACTCCATCAAGGTGGGTCACATCGGTCATGATCTGATCCATGGTAACTCGGCCCAGTACCCGGCAGCGGGTCCCTCGAATCAGTACATCAGCATCGCGTCCCGACAACTGCAACGGAAGCCCATCCCCATATCCTGCGGAAAGCGTTGCCACCTTGGTGGGTCGGGCAGTGAGAAAGGTTCTTCCATAGCTGATATTTCGACCGGGACCCAGCGATCGCACAAGGCCGACTCGCGCCTTCAGAGTTAATGCTGGTTGCACTCTTTTCTGGAACTCTCCAATCGGCGAAACGCCATAGACGGCTAACCCTGCCCGAACCAGGTCACCCGGTTTTGTCCAGTTCCCAAAACGAAGCACCCCGGCACTGTTCAGCACCGTTACGTTCTCGACTCCCAAGTCAGATGTCCCCTGCTTAAAACGCTCCAGCTGCGCGCGTGTGTATTCCGGATCAGTATCCGCAACTGGTAGATGAGACGAAAGCGCGGTCACTCGGAGTTGCGACATTCGGCGAATTGCTTGAAGCGCTTCAACTGCTTCGTCGAGCCAGAGACCAATTCGGCCCATTCCTGTGTCGATCACGAAATGAATCCCGAATTGTTCCCCTGGCGGAACGTTCGCGGCGTACCCAGCGGCCTCCTCCAAGGTTGAAATCATTGGGACAAAACCGCTTTCCACGATTTTCCGTCGTTCGCTTGGCAGCGCAGGCCCAAGGATCAACACCTTTGCGCGAGCACCCGCTGCGCGTATCACGTTTGCTTCGGCCAAATTCGCGACTCCGAACAAATCAACGGCATCATCCAGTCGCGGTGCGAGTTCGGCCAGACCGTGACCATAGGCGTCCGCCTTAACGATCATTACCAGTCTGACGCCGGCAGCAACCAGCGAACGGATAAACCCAATGTTATGGCGAATCGCCTCAAGACTGATCTCAGCCCAGCAACGAGATGTAATCATGCGTGTATGTGCGCCTCTTTGTACGAGAGGAGGGCACAAAAGGGCGGTTTCTGCATTTTAAAAGTAACACTCGCACTCACACTCGATTTCACGCTCCTTCTGAACGTTCGGACCAAAGCACAGCGGCGCAGGCCAACAAGAAAATATTACGCAGAAACGGCACCAGCGTCCCGGTAGCTTGGAACGTTTTACCGAAACAACCGCAGTCGATGCCGAGTCCACGGATCATCGCACTCGCCAGGGCGCACGTGAAAATCACCAGCAACAAAGTCAGGATCAGCAGTGCGCCGCGCTCAAGTCTCCCGACAAACAACATTGCGCCGGCAATCATCTCAAGCCAGGGCAGATACGTCGCCACGATTGCCCCGACCAACCAGGGAACCAGCTGATACCGCTGGATCTCAATTGCGAATCCGGCGGGGTCATAAGCTTTTGCCGCTCCGGCAACCACAAAAATGCCGGCCAGCACGACGCGCGTGGCGAGACGTAGCGTCGGTAGAAAGCGGTGCATCCGGCGTGAACTCATTTTCTGGCTTTCCATGCTTCCCAGCCTCCATGCAGCACGTACACAGACTCAATGCCGTTCTGTTCAAGTCGTTCCGCGACTTCGTGGCTTAATTGGCACGAGGTTGAGCTGCAGTAGACCACCACTTTCTTTCTTCGGTCCCAGCTGTCGAGGAAACGTGGGAATAACGTGTCCCATTCTTCCAGGTTTAATCTTATAGCATTCGGAACATGATCATCCGCGTACTCCTTTTCCGTCCGGGCATCGACCCAGAGCACGGAGGAACCCCACCCGAGAATCGTTTCCAGACGTTCTTCACCCGGTGCAATTGGTTCCGACCAGGCGGGTCGATTCTGATGAAACGCCCCGGTTAACAAAGCGGGAATCAACGCTGCCAGCAGGATCAGCGCCGCCTGGCGTACAGCACTCATTTGATGCGCGCGTAAGCGAAGCGCACCTGAGGATTGTCAGTGGGGTAATCCGTTCGGATTATCAATGTCGCTGCAGCCGGATGCACAGTATCGGAAGGCGTGATGTGCACTTCATACGCTTTGCCATTTTTCAAAGGCGTAAGCTCCGCTTTGATCATCGGATTGTCCGATTCAACCGAAAGTATCTTTGCTGGAACATCGTCCGCTACCGTTAAATGAATGGTTTGAGCGTTCGGCTTATCGCCTACGTTCCAGATAACAAATTGCGGCTGCATTCTGACCGGCTCTTCGATGTCGACCAGGAGACGTAGGATCGTCGGCTGCGGCGAACCAGCGATAGTTACAGCAATTCCTTTTTCCTGTTTCCCCGTCCTGCCTCCAAAATCGAATTTCGCGTCGATCTCTCCCGACTCGCCAGGCGCGTATTCAGTTTTTTTGAGACCTGCCGTGGTGCAGCCGCAGGAGGTCTTCACATTCTCGATCTTTACCGGCTCCTTCCCAGTGTTGGTAAATCGATACTTTGCAACCACCTGTTTTTCGTTCGCCTTAGCGTGGAATGTCTGTTCTTGAGTTTCCCATTTGAGGTCGGCCAGGACGGGCGTTGCGAAAAGAAGGAGCAGGAAGGGGAGAATTCTCATGACCTAGGCCCGAAAAATTAAACAGAAGATCGTAAAGGGCAAACGGATCAGAATTTCGAATCTCGAAGCTAGAATCTCGAATGTTCCTCTTCTCATATCATTCTAAATTCGAGATTCGAAATTCCTACCCACGCGGCAGAAGCAATCTGGCACAGCGAGGACAGCTCCTCCGAGCCTCACTTCTTCGTCTTTTTCCCTTCGTCAATCAGCTTCCAGAATCCGGCGTGTTCCTGGAGCTGTTCATCTTCAGCCATTGGCAGTTGAGAACGAAAAAGAAAATCGCGGATCGTGTTTTTGTGCAGAACGCGGTGAACCAGGATTCCTTCGGGGCTGCGCTCGAAGTAAATTCGGTATTCTTTGGTGCGATACCGGTAAAGCCGTTTCCCTTCGCGAACGATCACTCCAAATGCTTTTGAGTCCAGTTGATCGAGGTCGTCCGGTAGAAATTGGAACTCAGCCAACAGCTCAAGCTGCAGCTCCTTCGGAATCCGCGCCATCTCCGCCGCGCTAATCTCGTTGAACACGATCTGGTACATGGAGCGAGTGCTGGTATTAGTGCTAGTGCTAGTTGACTTGCGCAATACCGGCACAAGACTAACACTAGCACCAGCACCAGCACTAGCACTCTTTCCTAGCACCAGCACTAGCACTTTTCCCCATGATTTCTCTGATCGCGGACGAAGAGGCCCGTAAGAAGGCTTTTCCAATTACTCAAAACAAAATCTTTATGGCGCATGCCGCGGTCACAGCGCTTCCAAGGGTCGTCGCGGACGCTATCATTCAGTTTACTGAAAAAAGTGCAGCCAATTTCGAGGATTTTGCAGAGATCCGGAAAATGCTTCAACAGACGCGGGCGTCTGCCGCGCGATTGATCGGCAGCGGCCCCGACGAAGTCGCGTTGATTGGACCGACTTCGCTCGGGCTGAGCCTGTTCGCAAATGGGATAGATTGGCAAAAGGATGACGAGGTAATCTGTTACTTGGACGATTACCCGGCCAATGTTTACCCCTGGCTCAATCTTCGGTCGCGCGGCGTTAATGTGCGTTTGCTCGAGCCTGCCGCTCCCGGCGTCATTACCCCTGAACTGGTAGCGGAGGCGGTCACACCAAAAACAAGATTGGTTGCGCTCGCGTCCTGTAACTTCCTGTCAGGGTACAGAATTGATATCAATGCGATTGGACGGTTCCTGCGCGAAAGAGAAATCCTTTTCTCTTTGGATGCAATCCAAACCCTTGGCGCATTTCCAACAACCGTTGAATACGTCGATTTTTTGAGCGCAGACGCTCACAAATGGATGCTTGGACCCCTTGCTATCGGCATCGTCTATGTCCGGCGTGAATGCTTTGATCTTTGCCGGCCGACGCTGTTGGGATCATGGAATGTGAAAGCGCCAGGGTTTGTTGCCCAAGACGAGATCGAATTCCAACCAACCGCGCAACGGTATGAACCGGGCGCCATGAATACGATCGGTATCGCCGGAATGAAGGCCGGGATCGATCTACTGCTGGAGATCGGCATCGAGCGAATCGCGCAACGGATTCTATCTATCAGGGAACGACTGGTAAACGGGTTAAAACATCTCGGTTTCGAGATCGTCGGGCAATCCACTGGATCGAGCACCTCCGGAATTGTTACCTTCTCGCATCCGCTAAAGAACCTGCCTGCACTGTTCGAGCAATTGGGTCGCGCAGACATCGTGTGCTCTTTGCGGCAGGATCGCCAAGGGCGTCACTATCTCCGATTCAGCCCGCATTTCTACAATACCGAAGCAGAGGTCGATCGTGTGTTCGACGTGGTCGAGGGGAAGTGAGAGTGAGAAGTGAGAGGTGAGAGGGAGGTGAGAAGTGAGAGGTGAGAGGTGAGAAGTGAGAGGCAAGAAGACGTTGGAGTTAAACCGGCTTTAGAAGAGATCCTAATAATACCTCCGTTTACTCGATCTTATCGAAGCTTCACCTCTGGAACTCTCGCTCTCGACGTCCACCTTTCACTTCTCACTTCTCACCTCTCACCTCTCACGCCGCGGCCCTCTATATCGATTGGTTCTCGGCAACCAGATTCACCTTCACCCCTTCCCGCGCTGCCGCCTGCTGTGAGCTGGCCGGGAATGTCGGTCTGTTCAACGTAGAGCGGCCGATTGTTAAACGTGTGGTAGTGAATCGGCACCAGCTGCGCGCCGTTGAGGACCCGCGTGGCAATCACCGCTTGATCAGGTAGCAAAGTTCCAGGAATCCCGGTTGATGGTACTCCGGGAAAAGCAAAGAGCACTCCGTTCACCGGCAGAAACACGGCATCGAACCGTCCGAATATCTGTGCCGTACGGTACCAGTAACCATGCCAAGTGCCGTCGCCCCCGTGAAAATAGGCATGACCGTCGACTTCGACCACCCATGAGACCTGGTCGTCGCCACGCCAGTCAACCGCAGGAATTGCTGTGACTCGGAAAGCGCCAAATTTCTGGGTTTGCCAATGATCGGCAGGTTCTACGGTAAGCCCGATTGCGTTCAATTCGGAGGCAATCGCGCGATGAGCCACCAGACGGCCGCCTTGATCATCAAGCCGCTTCAGCAGGCCTCTATCCGCGTGATCGTAATGCAGATGGGTAACAAGCGTGGTTGTCGTACCGTCGAAATCCGGGACCGGTTGAAATGGGTGCCGCGGCTTTCCGAGCAACGCTTCAAACGGCGCGGTGTTTTCCAGCGGATCAATCAGAACCCTTTCATGACCGTGGACAATCTCAACACCGGCCCAATTCAAACGACGGACCTGAGTTTGTTTAGATGTTTGCATGGCGAAATCTAAACGTAACAGCTGCTGCAACAATTCGAACGCGTTGAATCCGCGGCGTTCGCGGCAGCGACCGCGGTCTCTGATCCGAATCGGCACAGAGTGTTTCACCAGCTATCATTGGTTACCTGCTGCGCTTAATTTGTGGAGACGAACCGATCCGAACATCGACGTGCAGATCATTATGGAGGCGACGCAGCGGCCGGTTCCGGCGTTGCTCCAGGGTGAAGTGGACCTGGTTCTTGTGTATTCGCCGGAAAACCATCCGCAGCTCGCAGCGGCGCAACTGTTCCGGGATGAGCTTGTCCTGATTGTCCCCGCGGAACATCGACTAGCGTCGGCGACATTTGTGGAGCTGAAAGAGCTGGCGCAAGAACGATTGATTCTGCACAGCTTGGCCGACGGGCGAAATCCGTTTCTCGATTCTACTCTCGCGGCTGAAGGAGTGGCTCCACGGGGGATCTGGAGAGTCCAACTGACAGACGTCATCCTCGAACTGGTTCGCGCCGGCGAAGGAATCAGTGTGCTTGCCCGTTGGTTGGTCGAGCCGCACTTGAAACACCGCTCGCTTAAAATGGTGCGCCTGGGTAAACGAGGCGTTCATCGGACATGGCGTTTGCTGGCACGACGCGGAAGCGAATACGCGAAATCGTTGCCGATCTACGCGAAACAATTGGTCGAAGGCCTGAACCAAGGCCGGATGATCGACATCAAGAAGGCTTGAGGTGAATGAGCGCCTGGTCGGTTGCCCTTTCAGGGCACGCCGGTTCGCTTCCGATGACCCAGGGCTAAAGCCCTGGGCTACTTTCTATAGCCACTGCGTGGCGTCCGCTCCAACGGAGCGCAGGATTTTAGCCCAGGGCTTTAGCCCTGGGTTACCAGCGTCATTAAGAGACCGCTCTGAAAGAGCGACCGACCGAGCGCGCGCGCGGAGCCCTCGGACATCAATTGCAACCGAGATTCGTTCTATCCGAAAACCGGCAACAAATGGCGCTGAAACAGATTCTCGGTAACTCTGCGACCGATGATCTCCTCATTGGCCCTTAGCGCGTCTGTGAAACGTTCTCCCATCTCCGCAGCAAGCTTGAACCCGATATGCAATAGTTGGCGGAGGTGCGGATTATATTCCGGGCAAGACTCCACATGTCGTAACGCGCTGACGTAGTCGTTTGAAGACCAACCCACCACTGTTTTCGGATCAGGGAGTTTGTTCTTATCAATATCAATCACCGTTTTGTACGGCTCGGCTAACTCGTCGAACCGTTCAAACGCTTGGATGTAAATGTGTTTAGCGATCTCGAGCCCTTCGCCACCGGACTCCGCCAGGCCGCAAACTTCTTCCAGCCAGGTTGTTCCGGCAGTTTTCAGATGTAAACCAGCGCCTCGGGCTTTGATCAGCCGGTTTATAATCGGGTAAATCGAAAATTTATCGCTTCCGGAATGCACGCTGAGTTTCAGCGTCTTTGGTAAGTGAAACTCGCTGACGGCAAAAGCGATCACACTGAGGTCCTCAGCCAATTCAGTTTCGAACTGAATCGGATCTCCGGCGTAATCGACCCCTTTGTTAAACCGTCCGGTGAATTTCGGAGCAATCATCTGCACCGGTATTTCTTTCAGGCCAATCATCGCAAGGATCAGCAATAACTCTACCGGGCTCTGGGCCGAATCGGTTTCATCAATGGAAATCTCAGCCGCGAAATTATCTCTTCCCCTTTTTGCTTCAATGTACCGGTAAATTCGCGCTGCCTCCTGCATCGCCACCAAGAACTTTCGGGCTGCAACCTCAAGATCGGCGTTACCGAGATCCAACTTTCGATCGATACCAGGAATAGAAAACTGCCCAGTATAGCGTCTGACCTTATCCATGAAGGCTTTGATAGCGTCGGGGTCGGCGGCCCGGCCGATGAAATCGGCGACGTCGATCGTGTAATAGTCGCTTGCTTGAACAAAAGCGTCGACATTCTTCAGATTGATATGATCAGCATCGACGTAGTAGGGACGGTTCCAGCCGAGTTTTGCGACAGCGTGGTCCGCCTCGGCGCGAACATCGTTCGGCTTACTGTTGATCATCAGATGCTCACGATTTGATTTGTTCCAGACTGGACAAACAGAGATGCCGGCCGCATGCGCTTGTACGAGCGCGCGTAGCTGGGCGATACCCTGGCAGGCAAACCGGTCTCCAATACCGATTGTATATTTCTCAATCTTCAAGGTGCGTCGAATTTCTGGTCCCGCGCGGCGGAAAAATTGGCCTTACCGATCAGTCGATATTGGCGTATGCGGAGTTTGTCAACTCGCGCCTAATGGATGCGCGCAGCTACTTTTTTAGAGAGACCCTGAACCAAGTAGAAAAAAGTGAACCTATTTGATTTGACCGGCGAAGTTGCCGTCGTAGTCGGCGGCACGGGCGTACTCGGTGGAGCGATCGCAGAAGGCCTGGCGATGGCCGGAGCCAAGGTCGCAATACTCGGCCGGAACCAGCAGCGCGGAGAGACGCGTGTCCGGTCGATTAAGGAAAGCGGTGGAACGGCAGAATTTGTTATTACCGACGCGCTTGATCGGCAATCGCTTACGTCCGCGCGAGAAAACCTCACTCAGCGATTTGGTATTCCGACAATTCTGGTCAACGCCGCCGGTGGCAATGATCCCCGCGTCAATGTTACGCCCGAACACCCTTTCGAGAAGATCTCGGTGGAAGACTGGCGTGAAAGCTTCGATTTGAATCTCGTCGGCGGCGCGTTGTTACCCTGCCAGGCGTTCGGGCCGATGATGAAAGCAAATCGTAAGGGCTCCATTATTAACATCGTCAGTGTGTCAGGCCATCTCCCCCTATCTCGAGTTGTAGCCTATTCGGCCGCTAAAGCAGCCCTAATCAATCTTACAATGTTTCTGGCCCGAGAATGGGCGCCAGACAGAATCCGCGTAAACTCGATAACCCCGGGTTTCTTTCCAGGTGAACAGAACCGGCGCTTACTGTTCAATGAAGATGGAACTGCTACACCGCGCGGCGAAGAAATCCTCAAGCACACGCCGATGCGGCGCTTCGGATTACCATCAGAGCTTGCCGGCGCTGCCATCTTTCTAGCAAGCGAACACGCTAGCGGGTTTGTTACCGGGATCGATCTTCGAGTAGACGGCGGGTTTTTGTCTCAGACGATTTAAAGCGTGATTGCTGGAGGGCGATGGAGGTTGGCACGCGCACGAGTCCGGCGGCCGCCGGATAAAGATCGAGTGGGGGAAGGTTCACATGAACGTTCATGTAACCAACCGTTTCTCGTATATTCCGGCCTCGATTGTCAGACCGGAATCGACCCCTGTCGCCTGCTAGCTCGATCGGTAGCAGACAAGACAAGCCCGAACAATCGGACTTCGCTCCACCTTACAGAGCCCGCGAAATGATCCGCTCTCGATAGGTCCGGAATAGATCGTCATCGATCTCCAATTCCTGCGTGGCGACGGCTTGTTGGGACCTGATCAAAGCTAACTCGCCAGGCAAACGAATGTCCCGAGCAGGATCTGTCCGCCTCAGCCCTTTGATATATGCCACCGTCCGATCCACATTCTGGAGAAACGATTCCCGGCCCAGCAGCAAGTCGGGATCAATTGCCAGAGCGAGGCTTCCCCAATTTTGGTTATCCGGATCGCCGGGTAAGCATCCTCCCGTAAGCGCGTTAGCAAAGAGCTCGACCATCAAAGCGAGGCCAGAGCTTTTGGGGCCACGGTCGAAAGTCATCAGGGCCCCGGACCCAAGAATTTTCTTCGGAGAATGGGTTGGAGCACCTTCAGCGTCATAGCCGGTGTTTGGTGCCAGCATCTCGCCTTTAATCATGGCTTCCGCCACCTTGAATACCGGCATCACGGACGTAGCCATATCCAGAACGATAGGCTCGCCGCGCGTGGGCATGCCGATCGCGATCGGGTTGCTCCCGAAGGCGCGTTCACTGCTCCGCCGTCGATTAGACCGGAAAGCGGCGTCTCTTTCTCCACCACAATTTCGCGTTGCGCATTAAACCGCGGTGTACCCACCGCCACCTCTTGGATGAGACTCTGGAAATTTCCTCGGCGATGAGCGTACGAAAGGACCTCTAGAATAGTGTCGGTTTGTGCCTCCGGATATCCCAACTTCAGGTAGGCCTGGCGCGTCAAATCCTGGAGATCTTTCAGGCCAACCTTCATCGCGCCGCATCGAGATGCTGCAACATCGCATCCAGGGCAAGCTGATAACCATACATGCCAAAGCCCGTAATCACGCCCACTGAAACTTCAGACAGTACGCAGTGGATATTTCTCTTCGCCACGTTGGAAATGTGGATTTCTATATAAGGGAGCCCGGCGCCTTTGATGCAATCTTTCAACGCGTATCCGGCATAGGAGAACCCTGCTGGATTCATGACTAACCCATCAAATCCCTGGTCCGCGCAGCGGTAAATGCGGTCGATCGCGTCGCCTTCAACATTTGTATAGAAAATCTCGAGTTCGAAATCCCTTCTTTTGGCATAATCCAAAAGCGTCGTGTTGAGCTCATCCGGAGTGGTACGTCCGTAAATCTCTGGCTCTCTTTTGCCCAGATAGTTGAGGTTCGCTCCCTGGATAAGAATGATCTTTTTTATTTTCCTCGACCTCCTTTGAGTTTTGACCATGAGGACAACTATTGATCGGGCATTGTGAGCAATACTCTCCGCGACGGTCAAGGATCGATCAGGGTCCCTAAAGGCAAAGGTCTGCTCGCCTCTACCCTACGTTCGGCGTTTCGCGGGGTGCGCTTCCGCTCACGCCACGCAGTTGCGTGGGCTTAGTCCACCGGGAACGGATTCCGCTCGAAAAGCTTCTGGATGCCAGTAAGGGTAAATCATCGGAACCTCACTGGCGGCGTCGAGCTTTCGGACCTGATCGACGCTCAAGTTCCAGCCTACGGCTCCGAGGATGCCTCCTGCACCCCGATCGAGCCCCACGCTTTGAAAAGTTCATTCGTTCCGCCAAACCTCCCTGTACCCAAAGTCAAAACCGGTACGCTCAGGCCCGACCCGCCAAGTAACCTGTAATCCATAGATAGTTCGATATTTTTCGAACCTTAGTGGCGGTTCCCTAGCCGTCAACCGAAGGCCTTGGCTATGATCTTTAACCGCCTACTTTAGCTAGTCTCGACGGCCACCAGCGAGCACTGTTGATTAATCCGGCATTTCCCTGGCCAGGGCACATTCAAAGTATACCAACTCGCGCCTCCATCCACTGAGCGAAACACATCTCGATCCCAAGCTGCAAAGAAGGTTCCCGCCTCACTCGGATGTGCGCTCAACACGGCGATATGGCGTCCAGACGGTTCCGGCAGGCCGTCGTAGAGTTGCTGCCAGGGCGCCTCCTTCACGCGCCGGTAGAGATACGATTCAGCCGGATCAGAATGGGCATGTCGGGGGGAGGCGGCTGCTGAAACAATGATCGTATCCGCATCGGCCGAATCGACAGCGATGCTCACGAGATACCTGTGCCGAAGACCTTCCTCAAACCGTTGCCATGTATCACCGCCGTCCCAGCTCTCAAAATATCCGTCGCCGGCGGCAGAGTATAATCGGCCGGGAACGGAAAGATGAGTCGACAATTGATGCGTATCTCGCGGGCTATCAGGCGTCCGATCATACCAGGTGTCCGCGCCGTCGGAACTGCGAATCAGTGCTCCGGCTTCGATGGCCGCAAACAGTCGTCCCGGGACGTGCGGGTCCGACTCGATCCATCGAACGTGATGCGTCTCGGGACGCGGTGGAAAGCTCCATTGCTTGGCTGAGGGAAGCCTCATTAAGTCGCCGCACTCTCGCCAGTTTTCTCCGGCATCCTCAGAGCGAAAAATGACGCTTGGTTCTGTGCCGGCATAGATCACCCCGCGACCATTCTTTCGCTCAGAGCGACTTACGGTGACGGATTGAATTCTCGAGTGCCGAATGCCTTGACCTGCCGGTTGCCAGTCTCCTCCGCCATTGTCGCTGCGCCAGAGACCTGAACCCAACGTCCCACAATACACATGCTCCGGGCGCAAAGGATCGACTGCTAGGCATCCAATATCTTTCCCCGTCAAATGTAAGTCGCAGCCAACATCGTCGGTTCCTATGGTCAGAGCCACCAATGCATTGTCGATAGCAAGAAAGAGCATCGTCATTTCATCAGTTTCCTTGAACGCTACGATTTTCCGATACCGATAGTTCGCCTTGAGCATCAATTTGGTCGGGTCGAATTGAAAACGACAGGGTATCCTAACCCACTCTTTGCTATTTGATATTTGCTATTGGCTCGGCGCTTAAACGCCCACTGCTCGGTAACAGCCTAACGCGCGTGCCAAACCGGCGGCTTTCTCGGTCAAGGGTGTGCTCCAGCCAGATGAGATCTTCCTTCGGTGGTCGGATCAACTGAAAGCGGCGGATTCGGAACGGCACCAGCTCAAGGTTAGCCGGCCGGCCGCTGGCGGCATCAAAAGTAATAGCGTACAAAACAGCGAGGTCGTCCCGATATTCCTCGTAACCGGTGATCCCCTCATAATCGTTCAGAAAATCCCCGCAACCGTAGAGGATCAATCCGGCTCTGTGCCACTCGATCGCCTTGGCGTGGTGGGAGGAATGCCCAAACACGACGGATACACCAGCTTCATCGATCAACCGGTGAGCAAAACGGATTTGCTCTTGCGGGATGAAATAACCCCAGTTCGGCCCCCAATGGATCGAGAAGATGACGATATCACCCGAGCGTTTAACACTGGCGATTTGGCCGGCAATTTCCGCCACACCCGCATTCGACAGATCATGAAGAATATTCACTCCGGGAGCGTTTTCTCCCGCAGCCCAGCGCCTCGGCGTGCCACTGGTTACCGATGCGGCTGCATAGACGATTACTCGCCGGTTTTGGCCAACATCGATTGTCACCGGCGCTCGCACTTCGAAAATGTTCCTGCCAGCTCCAACCGTTTTGATCCCCAGTCTTTCAAGAGTAGCCAGTGTATCGATTAAGCCCGCTGCATCCCAATCCAGGATATGATTGTTAGCTAAGACACAACAATCGATACCGGCTGCGGTAAGGCATTCCGCATTTTCCGGACTCAATCGATAATTGATCCCTTTTCGCACAAAATTTTCGCCACGGGTAATCGCAGTTTCGAGATTTACAACATAGAGAGAAGGGCTGTTTAACCGAAGCACGTCGAGAGCTGCACCCCAGACATAGTCGAAATTTACCGGATACGGAATCGGACCATTTACCCGCTCGGCCAGTCGAACATACTCCTTAGCCGACTTAACTATCGCCTCGTGGATTCGGGGGTCGCCGGGATACGGCAACACTTGATCAATCCCACGCCCAGTCATCACGTCGCCTGACAAAAACACCTTCACGACAGCAAATCTCCATCATGTACCCATCGGCATCGGAAAAATAGACGTGCCTTTGGATGTACCTAATTGCTGGATTGCCACCATTCTTAATTTCTCATCGGTCCCCAAAGCAGTGCGTTCAACTACTAATGCGATCTTGAATATCGTGGGAAATGTGAATGGGAGGAACTACCACCAGGTGGTTAATCTCCTCAGTTATCCGTAGGTCGGCGCCTGCAGCTCGCCACCCAAGGAAAATCTCTGGGTGGCGGATGGGTCGAATGGGACATATAGAACGGACGCGAGTTGGACTCTTCTCGCTCCTGCATCATGAGTGTGCCTCCACGAACTTGCTCAGTGCTGCCCGTGTTGCGGCGGTAGGCACTACTCTGGCGAACGCTTCCGCCTCGATGGCTAACCCTTCATCGATCGTGGTATTTAAGCCCCGATGAACCGCGTGCAGACAAACGGCTACTGTCTCGGGTGCAAACCGGGCAACTTTTGAGCCGAGGCCGACGGCTTCATCAAGAAGAGTCTCTTTGTCGACGATAGCGTTGATCAAGCCCGCCTCTTTCGCCTCGATCGCATTAATCGGCTCAGCGGTCAGAATCATTCTTAGTGCCCGTTTCCGGCCAACTAATCTCGGTAACCGCTGAGTTCCTCCAAAACAGGGAGGAATACCGATGGCGATTTCAGCCTTGGAAAATGTAGCTTCTGGTACGGCGATCGAGAGATGCGTCGCCTCCACGATTTCACATCCGCCACCAGAGGCGAGGCCGTTGACCGCCGCGATTATCGGTTTCGAGAAATTTTCGATTCGTTTGGTCATGTTCTGTCCTCGTCGCACGAATCGGCGGTGAGCGATTTGAGCGCCTTGCATCGCATCTTGGGAGAACTCATGGATATCCGCTCCCGCGCTGAAAGCGCGGCCGGAACCGGTCAAAACCACCGCGCGAATCTGGTCTTCCTCTTCGATTTGATCCAATGCCTGAACGATCGAGTCGACCAATTCATAGTTGAGAGCGTTGAGCTTGGCCGGACGTTCAAAGGTGAGAATGGCTACCGATTCACGGTCGCGGCGTGAAAGGACGCTAGTATTCATACGATTAGAATTGGAGATCTCTACCACTAACGGCGATCAAAAGGCTTTCAACTGTGAGAGCGATCTTACCTGTCGCCTCTTGATGCCGTTCCTGTACAGGCACCTGTTCGATTACTACATCAGGGACGGTGGGCTTATGGTTTTCGAAACCGAGCACGCGACACCCAAAGGCGTTGCCTAGGCGAGCGACCTGCAGCCCAATGTGACCACAACCGATAATCCCGAGGGTCTTGCCGAACAGTTCATTGCCAACCAGATCACGATTACTCCCGCCAGTGCGGATGACCACGTCCGCCGAGACGATCCGGCGAAAAAGGGAAATCATCAGACCAACGGCCAACTCGCTTACTGCGTGGACGGCATAGCCTTCCGCGTTATGAAGAATGATCCTGCGAACCTTATACGCGTCTTGATCCACGTGATCGATACCGGTAAATGCTACACAGATCAGCTTTAGATTCGGGCAGGCTTCAATTACTTCTCGAGATAGCGGCCGGTTGCTCAGCAATAGGATGTCGGCGTCTCTAACGTTCTCGATCAGCTTGGCATCGGTCATGCCTCGTGTGTCGGAGATGAATAGATGATGACCACCCTTTTCAAGCAGATCTTTGAGTCGGGCGCGGATCGCTGTTTCCGATAGGCCAATGGGTTCAATAATTCGAATATTCATGAGGAGCCTTCACCGCTTTCGCACTTCATAAACGGAAGATTCTTTGACCAAGAATCGGGAACTAGGCATTTTCCTTACGGACGCCGGAATCCTTTCATCCGGTCAACAAACGATCGAGGCTGATTTTTCCGGAGGAACAATTTTACTGGCACCAGGAAAACAATGGCACTGATCTCAGAGCCGCAGAATCAAATGACCAGGAAAGAAAGGCGTGACCAGGATACCCTTGTCTACGCACCAGATAGCGCTTCTGAGGAGGAATCCAAGGGCGGTCCCTGGGTTGATTTGAGGGTCAGGATTCCAAAGCGTACGCGTAAGCCGGCGAATCACCTCTTTCCGGAAAGTACAGAACCGGAAATCGTCTGGCTACTTTCCGGTGAGTCTGTCGTTGAGGAACGAGTGCTAGGCGGGCATTGGCTGAGGACAGCGGCAAAAAAGGGCGATTTTTATCTGACAGCGCCTGGGCCGGCGTACGAAGTGAAGTCTACCCCTGTTGGACCGAGCCCGCTGAGCGTGTTCTGCGTGACAGTCGGGCTCCGGCTCATGAACGAAGCGATGACTGAAGTGTTCGGTGAGGATGCGGACATGGTCCATTTGCGGGATGTTTCCGGATTTCAGGACCCGTTCATGCATGCCCTGATGGAGAAACTGCATGCAGAGTTCGTGATGGGCGGGCGGGCAAGCCGTTTGTTCGTGCGAGGCATCGCGCAGAGCCTGGCCATTCATCTGGCAAGAAACTACTCCGTAATTTCAGAGACGGCCCGCGCCTCCCGCCGAGGCTGGGGATTACCTGGATTCAAGCTGCGGAAAATCACCGATTTCATGACTGGCCATATCCAGGATGGGTTCAGCCTGACCAGACTAGCCGCCGAAGCGGCCATGAGTGAGTTTCATTTCAGTCGCATGTTCAAACGCACCACGGGAAAATCGCCTTCCCAATATTTCATCGGCCTGAGAATGGAAAAAGCGCAGACCCTATTGCGTGAGACGCGTAAGGAGATCATCGAGGTCGCGTTGGACGTGGGCTACACCAGCCCAAGTCATTTTGCGCAGGTGTTCCGTCGGGAAACCGGTTGCTCGCCGGTTGAATACCGTAGACAGCTTTGAGCAGTCGCCGCTGTTTTTAGCAAAACCGCGACGGGGCCAACAAAACCGCGAGAGCAGCGGACGCGCTCCGCTGCGAGCGTTCCTCTATGAAATATAAGACTTTGGGTCATACCGATGGGAGCCAGTCGATCGTTGGAGTCGATTTGATCACGAGTGACAAAAGCTGACGACGTTTCTGACAAAAAGCGTCGTGGGGATTAAAATCATCAAAAACCTGTCTCAGAAGACGCGAAGCGACGACAAATCATAGCCAGAGGTGATCCCGCCTCGGCGGGAGAACCCCTGGTAGTCGCGCCCCAAACACGGTGGCCCTAAAAGGGCCAAAGAGAGGCGCGGGCCCGAAGCGGACGATCCAACCTTCTGCCATCCTTTCAGGATAGATCTCGATACTGGCGAAGACCAGGGGTTCGCTATGCTCACCCCTGGCTAGAATATGTTGTCCCGTAGGGACAAAATCAGTGCTCTGCGAACGCCCCGAAATAAGTTCGGGTCTCGTAGACCATCGTGACCAGGTTATCAATTTGGCAATCGTCGAAAATGCGCTCGACTGCTGAAACGATTTCGATATTGCCGGGTTGCCCCTTGTTCGGGACGTAGGAAGTTGAAAGCAGGCGCCCGATTAAACCTGCTCGATCCATTTTCTGGTCGTTGCGGAAAGTGACGAGCTCGAGCTGGTTCGGTGCGAAGAATTCGTGAATGTCTTCCTGTCGCACCATTCGATGATGGGCCACAGTCGGATATCCCGGAACCATTTCTTTGAGCGCCGATTCGTATCGCAGGTTTACTTCCGAGGCGTCATCCAAACGTTCGTTCCAGATCAATGCAACCTTGTCTTTAGCTTTCAGGATGCGGCGGAACTCTTTCTTGGCTGGCGCCCGGTCAAACCAATGAAATGCTTGGGCCGCGGTAATGAGATCGATCGAGTAATCGGACAAGCCCGTCGATTCTGCAGTCCCATTCACTGTGTGAAACCCGGCATGATCCCGCAATCGCTGTTCAGCAGCGGCTCGCATCGGGGTGTTCGGCTCCACTGCATAAACTTCGTATCCAGACTCTAGAAGGAGTTCTGTTAGTATTCCCGTTCCGGAGCCGACGTCCGCAACGGCGGCAGGCGACGGCACCTGTTGTTTGAGGAAGCTCAGCAGCTCCTCCGGGTAACTGGGCCGATGCTTTGCATAGGCATCAACCCGATCACTAAAACGTTCGGTAGGTAGCACCATGAGACAATGAATAAAACGCAGACCTGTCCACCATAGCAACCGTGAAGGTGGACACGCCGACACGCCCATACGCCCATACAATCTATTCCCCGTCCTTGAGTTCTTGACCAGATGAGTACAGAGTCTGCCCTCGATGGACCAGATTGGGATAGGATTGGCTGGGCTCGGCACCGTAGGAGCAGGCGTTTTTAAGCATCTCCAACAAAACCGGGTCTTGATTGCTGAACGGCTCGGGCTCGAGCTCGCTGTCCGCAGAATCGCGGTGAGAGACGTTGGAAAGAGACGGGAAGTGCAACCTTCGGCCAAGCTTTTAACCAATCGCTGGGAAGATCTGGTTGACGATCCGGATGTGCACATCGTGGTGGAGCTGATGGGCGGGATTGAGCCAGCTTACACTTGTGTCATGCGGGCCCTGGACCAGCGTAAAGTAGTTGTCACTGGGAACAAAGCGCTCCTGGCCGAGCACGGAGCTGAGATTTTTGAAAAAGGCGCGGAGAAGAATGTCCCGATCTTTTTTGAAGCTGCGGTAGCCGGCGGGATTCCGATTATCAAGTCGATCCGGGAAGCATTTATCGGGAATCATATTCGATCGATCCACGCCATCCTGAACGGAACCAGCAACTATATTCTGTCGCGGATGACCGAGCAGGCGATGGATTTCCCGTTAGCGCTCAAAGAAGCGCAGGAGGCCGGTTACGCTGAGGCCGATCCAACGCTCGATGTGAACGGCTGGGATGCGGCGCATAAAGCGATCATTCTTGCGTCGCTTGCATATGGTTTCTGGGTCAACACCAACCAGATTTATGTGGAAGGAATTGAGAACATCGGTGCGCTCGATATTCAGTTCGCACAAAAACTGGGTTACCGGATCAAACTGGTTGCGACGATTCGCGCGAATGAAGAGAGCCTGGTTGAGGTACGGGTCCATCCTACTTTTGTCCCGAAGGACCATGTCCTGGCTTCAGTCAACGGCGTGTTTAACGCGTTGATGGTGCACGGTGACATCGTCGGTGACACGCTTTTCTATGGTCGCGGCGCCGGCCAGGATCCGACCACCAGCTCGGTGATCAGCGATCTGGCACAAGCAGCGATCTGGTTTGACTCCGGCGGCAAAGCATTCGGCTTTACGCCTCACGGCCTGTACGGAAAATGTCTGCCGATCGAGCGGGTCGTTTCCGGATTTTACCTGCGACTGAGTGTCATCGACAAACCAGGCGTGCTCGCGCAAGTAGCCAGTATCCTCGGTTCGCATCAGATCGGCATTTCTTCAGTAGTCCAACCGGAAGGTCATGAAGGGGACGCTGTACCGTTGGTTTTGATGATCCATGAGGCGGCGTTTGGCCGGATGCAGACCGCCCTTGAGCTGATTCGGCAACTCGACTGCGTCAAAGCGACTCCGGTTCTAATTCGCGTGTTATCATGAGCGTGCAAGGAAGCGCGATAACTGGCGTAATCGAGCGCTACCGGAGATATTTACCGGTCACAGATCGGACTCCGATCGTTTCTCTGAACGAAGGGTCCACCCCGCTGATTTACTCGCCGCGACTCAGCGCGTTAACCGGAGAAAATCGTCGAGTGTTCTTGAAACACGAAGGACTAAATCCCACTGGTTCCTTTAAAGATCGCGGCATGACCGTTGCCGTCAGCAAAGCCGTTGAGGCAGGCGCACGCCTGTTGATTTGCGCGTCAACCGGGAATACATCGGCTTCGGCCGCGGCTTACGCAGCTCGCGCCGGCCTTCAGTGTGCGGTGCTGTTGCCGGCAGGCAAAATCGCACTGGGAAAACTGGCACAAGCGTTTGTCCACGGGTCAAAGGTCATTGCTTTAGAAGGAAATTTCGATCAATGCCTGGGAGTTGTACGCGATCTATCCGCTGAGCCTGGGATCGCCGTGGTGAATTCCATCAATCCAGACCGATTGGCAGGACAAAAGACTGCTGCTTTCGAGATTGTCGATGTTTTAGGAGACGCGCCGCATCTTCATTTCTTGCCGGTCGGTAACGCCGGTAACACAGCGGCCTATTGGAAAGGTTATTGTGAGTACCATGTTGCGGGATTGACCGATCGGCTGCCAAGAATGTTCGGATTTCAAGCGGCTGGCGCCGCGCCGATCTATTATAAAAAGGTCATTGATCAGCCGGAGACCGCGGCATCCGCGATCCGAATCGGGAACCCGGCAAGTTGGGGATTAGCAAAAACCGCATTCGCGGAATCGAACGGCGCAATTGATATCGTTACCGACGAACAGATTTTTGCTGCTCAGCGCTGGCTGGCATCGGAGGAAGGTCTCTTTGTAGAACCGGCAAGCGCCGCCGCCATTGCCGGGCTGTTGAAATATTGCGAATCGCGCAAGAACCCGCCTTTGGGCGATCTTCCCGAGAACGCAGTGATTGTGTGCACGTTAACCGGACACGGATTGAAAGATGTTGCGGCAGTGTTGGAGCGTGGAGTCGAGCCGATTAAAGTCGCACCGGAGAAGAATGCAGTATTAGGGATTTTGGAAGGATGAAAAGGTCGTGTCCGCGTGTCGGCGCACGTTTGGCGCTGATCCGATGCCGTCGATCCCGCTCGATCCCATTCGATTATCACATGAGTTTGTTTGTTCAAAAATATGGCGGCACTTCGGTCGGCACTACTGACCGGATTCTGAATGTCGCTCGGCGCATTTTGGCTACTCAAGCTAAAGGTAACCAGGTGGTTGCTGTCGTCTCCGCGATGTCGGGTGTGACCGATAACCTGATTAAGCTGGCTCGACAGGTGGCGCCTCATCCGGCAGAGCAGGAAATGGATGTTTTGCTGGCGACCGGCGAGCAAACGACAATCGCGCTCACGGCAATGGCTATTAACGCTCTCGGTGGACACGCGGTTTCGTTGACCGGGGCTCAGGCTGGAATCGTTACCGACGGTGTCCATACCCGGGCGAAGATTGCGAACATTACGCCTAAACGAATCCACACTTTGCTAGACGACGGAAACATTGTGATCGTCGCCGGGTTCCAAGGTGAAAGCCTTGAGGGACGCATCACCACCTTAGGCCGAGGTGGATCAGATCTGACTGCAATCGCTTTGGCGGCTGCAATCAAAGCGGATCTCTGTCAGATATTTACCGATGTGGAGGGTGTTTACACCTGCGATCCGCGGATTGTAAAGAGCGCGCGGAAACTGCCGGAAATTTCGTATGATGAAATGCTGGAGATGGCCAGCCTTGGCTCGAAGGTTATGCAATCGCGCTCGGTCGAATTCGCGAAGAAATTCCGCGTATTATTCGAAGTCCGTAGCAGTTTCAATGAAGAACCAGGAACGTTGGTAAAAGAGGAGACGACACGCATGGAACATGTGGTTATCCGCGGGATCAGTGTCGATCGCAAACAAGCGAAAGTCACAGTGAGTCATGTCCCGGATCAGCCGGGAGTTGCTTCTCGGATTTTCACCGAGATCGCCGCGATCGGAGTCAACGTAGATATGATCGTGCAGAACGTTTCTGCGGCGGGCACGACCGACATCACCTTCACAACAAACACTGAAGAACTGCATAAGATGGAAAAGCATCTGGATCCGATTGTTCAGGAAATCGGCGCCAAAGGATTTGTCGCGCAGGGCGGAGTGGCAAAGCTCAGTGTTGTCGGAATTGGTATGCGGTCGCATTCCGGCGTTGCTGCCCGGATGTTCGAATTGCTCGGCAAAGCCGGGATCAACATTCAGATGATCAGCACATCGGAGATCAAAATTTCTGTGATCGTCGACGAGGACCGGGTGGATGAAGGAGCGAACATCATCCATGCCGGGTTTGGGTTGGATTTTGCGCAGCCGTAGGAGTGGGTCCTACGAGAGCAGGAAAGTCCGCCAGCGAATCCGCGATCAGGTCCGGATCAATCTTCGTCTTCTCTTGCTCACATTCAGACACGAACGAACAAAAGAAATTCCGGATTGTCCTCGAGATCCTTGATGAATGGCCTGCCAACTATCTTACCGTCATCCTTACTGAAGCGAACAACTCGATTCGACAGGCGGCTTGCCACATAAAAATCGCCATCTTCTCCAAATGCCATCCCAGCTGTCCCATTCAGATGCCCAGTCCCTGATGGTACCAGCATTGAGCAGATCTTCGTAGTAAAGTCATAGCAGGCAACAGAGTCATTGCCGCCGTTTCCGATCAGCAGCAAATGTGTTGTCGGATCCAAGGCTAAATGGATCGGCTTCGACAATTCCGGTGATTGAATAACATCAACACGCTCGCCGCTGTTCAGTTCGTAGATCATCACCGAATTGCTGTCACGATCGGCGACGTACAAGTGCCCGTCTGGGCCGATAGCCAGGTCTCGCACTACTCCCACGCCGGCTTCCCACCGCTCTGCTGAGGGAACAAACTCGCCTGGGAAAGGTTCGTTAATCTCTCGAATAGCGTCCGGTAAAGGCATCGGCGAACCGGGGTGCTCGGCATCGGGGCCATGATATCGCGAAATACAATTGGTATCTTGATTGGAAACGTGAAGATGACCGGCCGGTGAGAACGCAAAGTTGAATGGATGGAGCAGCTGCGGATTGTGCTCCGGGTGGTGAGTGACGAAAGCGTTTAAAAAGTCATGCTGTCCGTCCGGATTAGGCTTGCCCGAAAACCGAAGAATCTGGCTCGCTTTGCGGTAGGCGTTGACGACGTAGAGATTCTGGTCAGGCCCGAAACCAAACCCACGCAGCTCTCGCAACTCGATGTGGTCTGGCAAGCTTTTTCGATTTAACGCTTTGCCCAGCTCTTTTCCCTCCTCGGAATAGACGTGGATATTGTTGCGAGAGTTATGCTCAGTTCCGCCGTGGAAGCTCAGATACCAGACATTCACAGGTCGCAGCTCGGTTTACAGGATTAAAGCATCGTTTACGAATTCCGATCAAGAACCGCCTTTTCATGCTTTCGGGTGATATACTCCGCCGGCCCACGGCATTAGACTCGCCAGGCAGTATGAGAGCTCTAATCGTTTCCGGAGCTGGTCCGCAGCGCCGGCTTGCTGTTCTTGTTTGGTTCCCGTCTATCTTTCTCGCTGGGAACTTGGTAGCCCAAACTCCTGATCCGTACGAAGGTTCCCTCGATCGCAGCGCCGCCCGAGGGACGCGAATCGTTGAATTTAGTGTACCAGGCAACAGACCCGCGGAAATCGGTGTAGTACCGAAACACCTGCCATTCGGCGATTATCGAGGCGAGAGCGGATCGAATGACACCGCAGACGAGCAGGAACTAGTCCGCTACGATTTCTACAAATCCGGTACGACGAAACAGGATGGGGCGGTCGCAATATGTCCAAAGAATACCAGTACGAGTGCCGCAGTTGATGTGTGCCTGGTTCCGGATGATGCGCCAAAATCTGGACCGGAAACAGCTGCACACTGCGCCGAAGTGCTCAAATCAGGTAAGAAGCTGGCAAAATTCAAGCAGACCGACAATGTCTTCACCACAACCAGCACAGCGGCGATCCTTGGGTACTATCACGTGTCCCGGGTTCTCGGTGATATCTGCGAGATTGAACCAGGCGTGCTCCGGACAATGGATATCGAGCAACATAAGCGACTGGTAAAAATGGCGGCAGACCTTGGGATTCACGGAACAGTTCGGAAAAGTTGGGACCTGTTTAATCGGTACTACGCGAATCCGAGCGCATCATCCGTGGCACGAACGCTCTTCACCAAAGATTTCACGCAGATCTATGGTGCACTGGAGAAGCATCCGCGCGGCGACGAGCACTACGCCGAATGGTTACGAGTAGGGTCCAATCTGAGCGCCACACGCGCGTTCGCGAACATGGCGGATTCGCGTCCGATCCAGTCGATTCTCGGTTCACGAGAATTCAACCAGGCTAATGTTCAAGCTCTGGTGGCAATCCGGGACATGAGTGAAATGATCGTGCTCGATTACCTTTTGGCTCAATCCGACCGGCTGACAGGGGGCAACATCAGCGATCTGCCAACGATTTACTATCAGGACCAGGGAAAGATTAAACGTACCCGCAAAGCAGACGGCGTCCCCAACGGCGCGAAGTCGGTAACGGTTAAGAAACTGATTATTGTCGACACCGATGCCGGGCTGCTGAACCAGAACGTGTTCGAGCAGAAAGGTTATTTAACCCGGATCTCGCATATGCACCCGGACACCTTCGCGCGGTTGATTGATTTCGCGCAGCGTTGGAAGAGCGATCCCTCTGTCAAAGCCTTCTTTCACCAGGAATGTACGTTCAGCAACGCTCAAGTGGCGCGCTTTGAAAAATATCTGTTGAACGCTGCTTCCGTGCTGCAATCCCGGAAAGATCACGGTCAACTGCGGCTTGATCTATCGCTGGACGATTTTTTTGCATCGCAACCTCCGCCTGCCTGATTCGTCCTGGAAAAGGAAAAGTCTCTCTCCGTTCCCACCCTGCCATTGTCGCGCTGGGTTTCGGCGGCAGCAGGGCCTGCCGCCCTACAGCGCACAACGGCATAAGAAAAAGTCTGCGTAATCGGCGAAATCTGTGGTTCTTTCTGCGTATTCTCTTATGTGGAAAGGACGGTTTAAACAGTCGACGGCCCCAGCGGTGCAACGATTCACGGAATCGGTGTCGTTCGATTGGCGGCTTTATCCCTATGATATCCAGGGATCGATTGCGCATGCTGCAGCCCTGGAAAAAGCGGGGTTGATCGATCACGACGAATTCCAACAGATCAAGGCCGGTCTCGAGGAGATTCGCCAGGAAATCGACGGTGGAAAATTCGCGTTCCAGGAAACGCTTGAAGATATTCATATGAATATCGAGGCAGCCTTGACCGCAAAGATCGGAGCTGCAGGCGCGAAGTTGCATACAGCCCGGAGCAGAAACGATCAGGTCGCGCTAGATCTACGGCTTTATCTCCGGGCGGAAACGGATGTTATCCAAGGACTGATTCGTAATTTTCAACGCACCCTGGTCGATCTGGCGATGGTGCACCGGGAGGTGATTTTACCAGGCTATACTCATCTGCAACGAGCGCAGCCCGTGTTATTCGGGCATTATTTGCTAGCTTATGTAGAAATGTTCGAGCGCGATTTCGACCGGCTGGCTGACGCGCGAAAACGGATTAACCGGATGCCGCTCGGGTCAGGAGCGATTGCCGGTTCAACCATTGTGCTGGATCGCAATTATATTGCCCAACTGCTGGACTTTCAGCAGGTAACGGGGAACAGCATGGACGCGGTCAGCGACCGGGATTTCGTTGCAGAATTCTTATTCGTTCTTTCCCTGGTTGGAGTGCATCTTTCCCGTCTGAGTGAAGATTTGATCCTGTTCGCTTCTTCCGAGTTTCAGTTTGTCAGGTTGAGCGATGCCTACAGTACTGGTTCAAGTCTGATGCCGCAGAAAAAGAATCCGGACGTGTGTGAACTGACACGCGGCAAAACCGGGCGCTTGATTGGAAATCTCGTCTCGTTGCTGAGTGTTCTGAAGGGTCTGCCGATGACGTACAACCGGGATCTCCAGGAAGATAAGGAAGTAGTCTTTGATTCAATTGATCAGGTCAAAACCGCTCTGGAAGTTTATGCCGGCATGTTATCCGAGATGGAGATTGTCAAAGAGCGGGCTCGGTCGGCAGCGGATGATCCTGGACTGCTCGCGACGGATCTCGCTGATTACCTGGTAATCCGCGGCGTGCCGTTCAGAGAGGCGCACGAGGTCATTGGTAAATTGGTGGCCTACTCGCTTGAACAACGACGAGGGTTCGCCGAGCTGCGTCTAGAAGAATTCCAGCAGTTCAGCGACCGATTCGGGTCCGACGTGTTCGAAAGCCTGGACCTGGATCGCGCAATTGACCGGAGAACCGGCATCGGCGCGCCGTCACGAAAAAATGTTGCGGCCGAATTGGAAAGATGGGACGCAGTTCTCCGTGAAAGAGCATGATGACTGGCAAGTCCTCGATACGAGGTCCCTCTTCAAGAATTCGTATGTCGAGGTTTTCCAGGAAAAAGTTGTTCCGCCCGGGGAACATCGCGTCCGCACCTGGACCACGGTCCGGCGCAAGAAGGCTGTGGTAATCGCTCCGGTGACGCCCGAGGGAAACGTTGTTCTGATTCATCAAGCCCGGATACCGATTCGAAAGCTCCTTTGGGAATTCCCGGCTGGGCAAGTGGATGATTCGATGGAACCGGACATGCCTCTGCTCAAAGAGACGGCGTTACGCGAGTTGACTGAAGAGACGGGATATGAGGTCGCACCGGGCGGCGACCTGGTCTTCCTCGGACACTACTACACGTCGCAAGGATATAGCGACGAGACATGTTATTTGTTCCTTGCTCGGCCAGTGCGGAAAACAGTCGCAGGTAGCAACCACGATGAAAGCGAATCGATCGTTGAATGCCGTGAATTCAGTTTTACGCAGCTCCGCGAAATGATTGCGGACCACGTAATCCAGGATGCTAATACCTTGGCGCTGTATGCGCGCCTCGCGGCCAAGGGATTGCTCGCACAAATGTAAAAGGAACCGCAGATTAGGCAGATTCCACAGATTCTTTGAGCGATGAAACTGTCGCAATTGTTCAAGTTCCGGGAAGGCGAGCATCAGGAAGCGGTAAAGCCGTTCCTGGATCATCTCGAAGACTTGCGCTGGGTCTTGATCAAGATGGCGACCTCACTGATCAGCGCGATGGTGCTGGCCTTTTTGTTTCGGACGTTCCTGGTGCGGATCCTTCAGGCACCGCTTCGAGCGATCGATCCGAATCTCGTGAGACAGCTTATCTCGCTTGGCGTTTCGGACTCGATCACAATCTCTTTCCAGCTCGCGTTTTACGCCGGAATCGTTCTCGCGTTCCCGTTCTTGATCTATTTCGCCGGGCAATTCGTTTTGCCGGCGCTGACCCCGCAAGAACGCAAAGCCATGCTGCCCGCGGCTGCCATCGGATTCGGGTTGTTCCTCGGCGGTGTCGTTCTCGGCTATATTTTTGTTTTGCCCGCCACACTCCGTTTCTTTTTCCGAGACGCTCAATCGCTTGGTTGGACACCAACCTGGACGGTACGGGACTATTTTTCGTTTGTGACGCAGCTTTGTGTCGGATTCGGCGTAGCATTTGAGTTACCGGTCGTAGTGCTCGTACTCGTCAGGCTGGGAATCTTGTCTGTTGCACTTCTCAAACGGACCCGCGCCTATGCATTCGTTCTCGTCTTTGTCGCAGCCGCCTTTCTTGCTCCGACACCTGATGCGTTATCGATGCTGATGATGGGTGGACCGATGTATCTGCTTTACGAGATCTGCATAGTCGTGGCGACGCTGACTGAGCGGAAACGGAAACGGGAAGAAGCGAGCAGCAACGTGTCGGCGTAGAGGAAAGGACAGTGGGCTGCGTTCACGCGCTGGGCGGTCGAGCTGGGAAGCTCAACCCACGGTGAAGCTACCCCGAATGCTTTCGGGGTTCGGTCGGATCCTCCGGATTCATCCGCCATTGGCGGATTGATCTTCTAGATCGACCTTCTTCGCCATAAGTCGACGCGCTTGAGCGGCTGCGGGACACCTTGAGAATTTGCGAATGGACGCAATCTGGTGCTAGGAAAACATATGACGATTTCTATCCGTGACAGAGCGGCCGGGGCTGTGATTGGTGCCCTTGTTGGCGATGCTCTCGGATTGGGTCCGCATTGATACTACGATCTAGGGGACCTCAGACGGGATTACGGCGCCTGGATTTCGAATTACACCGACCCGAAACCTGGGCGCTACCATAGCGGGATGAAAGCAGGCCAGTTGGATCAGACCGGATTGCTCTTAGTACTTCTGCTGCGTTCAGTTGTTGAAAACGGCGATTACAACGAGGCCGATTTCACCCGCCGGTTCGATGAGTTTTTTCGGGAAATTGATGGAACGCCGCGGCATGGACCTGGCGGATACACAAGTCAATCGATCCGTGAAGCATTTCGTAAACGGGTCCAGGAAAGGCTCGATTGGACGCAGACCGGAGGTAATGCGGACACAACTGAGGCGGCTGAACGCTCAATCGTTCTTGCGGCTCGATATGCGTTGGACCCCGGCAAAGTAGCGGAGATGGTCTCCGGGCACTGCGAGCTCACACAATCTGATCCGGCGATCGTTGCAATGTCTACCGCTTATAATGCGGTACTCGCTCTCCTAGTTTCGGGCGAACCCTTGGATGCGGAAATCTCCGACAAATTGATGGGGCTCGTCCGGAAAGGGCGTCTGCCGTTTCAATCCGTTACTCTTCAACCGCCTGTGGCCGGAAAATTCTCATCGCCGGATGCTCTGGCTACTCCGTCCTACATGGCCGAGACAGCTTTCGATCCCGATATTCGGATTGAGCCAGCCTGGAAAGTCTCTCTGGTATACGGCATGCCCTGCGCCATTTATCATCAACTGCCAGCTGCTTACTACCTTGCAGCCAGGTTTCGTGACGATTTCGAGTCGGCTGTGCTCTATGCAGTCAATGGCGGTGGACAAAACATGGCTCGAGCCTGCTTGACTGGAGCTTTAGTTGGCGCTCAAGTCGGGCTATCCGGGATCCCAAAGCGATTTGTCGATGGCCTGGAAAAACATGATGAACTAGTCGCGCTTGCGAAAAGCCTCGGTGGGCTGGCAAGTAGTAGCGCGCCGCAATAACCCGTGGCACCTCAGTGGCAGGCGTTGGATCCCGGCCGCACGCATGCACGTCGACTTAAGAATCTCAATAGGGTTGCATTCACGCGCTGGGCGGTCGACCTGGGAAGCTCAACCCACGGTGAAGCTCGAAGCTTCGGCCGAATCCTTCGGATTCACCGTGGGTTGATCTTCTAGATCGACCTTCTGTGCCTTGGCGCCGCGCCGGCACCCCTACGCGAAGCCTTGCGGGCAAGTCTTTGCGCGAGGAGCCGAGTTGTCAACGGTCGCGTTTCCGACTAGTGTACGCGCTCCCGAGATATGGCCAAGGTTTTCATAAAAACGTACGGATGCCAGATGAATGAGCGCGACTCGGAACAGGTTGCGCAAATGCTGGCCGATCGCGGCCATACCCTGATTACCTATGAGGATGATGCGGACGTCGTGCTGTTGAATACTTGCAGTGTCCGGGACCTGGCTGAACAAAAGGCCCTCGGCAAGATGGGGACGCTCGGACGACTGTCTCATTCCCGGCCAGTGGTTTACGGTTTTCTCGGGTGTATGGCTCAAAGCCGAGGAGCGTCTCTGTTGAAAGATGTGGCTCACCTCGATCTGGTCGTCGGGACCCAGAAATTCCATCGTGTAGCCGATTATGTCGACCAGGCGCTTGAAAAGAAGCGCTTGGAAACCGCGCGACTCGATGATGTGCGGTTCACCATCGTTGACACCGAAGCAGAAAGCGGTTCCCAGGGGACGATCAGGGATCATCTGATAGATCGGCATCAGGTTTCAGCATTTGTTTCGATTATGCAGGGGTGCAACATGCATTGCACTTTCTGCATCGTTCCATACACCCGCGGCCACGAACGCAGCCGGTCGATCCGCGAAATCGTCGACGAAGTCCGCCGGCTCGCAGAACGCGGCGTGAAAGAGGTGACGTTACTCGGTCAAATCGTGAATTTGTACGGGCGCCACGAGTTCGAGAAGGTCGACGGCAAGAGTCCCTTTGTGCAACTGCTGGAGGCGGTGCACGAGGTGCCTGGCATTGAACGAATCCGATTTACTTCTCCTCACCCGATCGGTTTTCGCAAAGATCTTATCGAAAGCTTTTCCTATCTGCCCAAACTAGTTGAGCATGTCCATCTGCCGCTGCAGTCGGGTTCAAATCGGATCCTGAAAGCGATGCATCGAACGTATACGGCGGAAAAGTTTTTCAGCCTGGTTGACCAGATTCGTACCGTGACGCCGCGGATGGCTATTACCACAGACATCATTGTCGGGTTTCCCGGTGAAACTGAAGATGATTACTGCCAAACCCGTTCTCTGGTGGATCAAGTCGGGTTCGATAATGCGTTCGTGTTCAAGTACTCGAAGCGGCGCGATACTCCAGCCACCGAGATGGCCAATCAGGTCCCTGAGCCGGTCAAGGAAGAGCGTAACCATGATTTGCTCGCGCTGGTAAATGAATGGGCCAAACGGCGCAGCGAGACGTTTATTGGGCATGCTGTTGAAATCCTGTGTGAGGGTCCGAGTAAAACGAACGCAGCGCGGCTTATGGGACGATCTCGCGGCAATAAGATCGTGGTATTCGAGGGAGACGAAAGATACATAGGGCGCTTGCTCGATATCCGGATTTTGCGATCCACAGGATTTACTTTGTTCGGCCAGGTAGCGGCAGGTGACTAGAGCATCACACCGCTGCAGGGGCGGACGCTAAATCGCGATCGATAGTAGTGCTCCTCCGGCTGGCAGTAACTCTTTGTTAGGAAATCTGCGGAATCTGTGTAATCTGCGGTTCCTAATTTTCCAATGGAATACCCTGCTCGTATCTACGATTTCGGTCTGCAGGCTGTTGCCCTGGTGGTTGGCGTGCTTATCCTCGCCGGTCACCTGGTGGCGTTGTTGCGCCCGGAACAGACAAAACAATGGTTACTCAGGTTCCCGCGCTCCCGGATGCTCGGGCTGGTGTTGCTAGCGGTCGATGCAATCGGGTTCTTTTGGCTGATGTCCAACGTTGATCTCGAGGACTTCGCAAAATATCGGCAGATGATTCAGATCGCGATTCCGGTGCTGGCTATACTGAGTGCAGTGTTTGTGCCGGAATTCCTAGCTGTGCGCGCGCTTGGCATCATGGCTTTGCTGGCCGGAGAGCCAATTCTTTCGGCGGGTTTCCTACGCCCGGAACCGGGGCGGCTGTTGTTGGTACTCGTCGCCTATATCTGGCTAACACTCGGTTTAATCTGGGTTGCCTCCCCTTACCTGCTGCGAGATCAAATCACCTGGGTGACAAAGAGCGCTGCCCGGTTCCGAACAGCGGCATTATGCGGCGTGGTGTGCGGAGCGGCGGTGCTTGCGTTTGGAATGATCGTTAGAGGGTGATTGGGAGGGCGGCGCGCTAGGGCTGTCGCAAAGCGACGACAAATAATCTAAGCCAGGGTGAGCCCGCCGTACTGGCGGGCGAACCCTCGAACGTACGTATTAGGCGACTCGTCCTGCAGGGATGCCAGATGCGAGGCACGCGCTCTCTTTGGCCCTTTCAGGGCCGACCTGATTGGATGCCGATACCAGGGGTTCGCTCCCCTCACCCCTGGCTTTCATTTGCTGTCGCGTTGCGACGAACAATTCCGTGGCAGGTATTGCCAGCTTGAGCGCGAACGACCTAACCCTACAGATTCACGATAACCTTTTAACCGTATGGCCTCTTGCGAACTCGAGCGCGGACATCCGGCGTTTCCCTTCCAGCTGCACATCCAACAGCAAGAGGCTACCTTCTCCACACCCAACAATGATTCCGCGGTGAGTAGTCCCAACCAACGCGCCAGGAGCGCCGGTGCCCCGATGCATGGGCAAACCGCGATGGATCTTTAACCGTTTCCCATCAGGCAAAGTAGCGTACGCGCCCGGCCAAGGGCCCATCGCACGGATTACACGATCCAAATACCAACAAGACTGCGCCCAATCGAGTTTACCGGATTCGCGATCGAGTTTCGGTGCATACGTCGCAAGTTTTTCGTCCTGCGGCGTTCTTGGTGCTTCGCCTCGAAGGAACAGAGGGATTGCCTCTGCTAGTACACCAGGCGCCAGCATCGCTAATCTGTCATGTAACGAGCCGCCGGTTTCGCGATGCCGGATAGATAAGGAGTGTGCTAACACGGTGTCGCCCGTATCCAATCCTTCGGCCATGTGCATCAGTGTGATACCGGTGCTTTTGTCGCCGGCCAGGATAGCAGCTTGAATCGGAGCAGCTCCTCGGTGCCTCGGAAGCAGCGAGGCATGAAGATTGAGGCACGCGATTCGGGGCATCTCCAACAGCGCTCTCGGTAAAATCTGGCCGTAAGCCATGACTATAATCAGTTCCGGTGCGAATCCGCGGATGGCATCTAAAGCTTCAGGCCGGCGAACTTTGGCTGGTTGCAGTACCGGTAGATCATTTTCCTGTGCAATCCGTTTCGGGGCAGGTGCAGTCAAGATTTGCGAACGGCCCACGGCTTTATCCGGCTGAGTTACTACCGCTACCAGCTCGAGCTCAGGGGCGTTGATTAACCACTGGAGTACAGGTAACCCGATTTCGCCGGTGCCCATGAATAGGGCGCGTGGCTTGGAAGTCGCTGGATTTTGCATCTGGTGCAAAATCCAGGCTTACGCGTTGAATGGCAACGATCCGTTTCGAGAATTCCAGATGACTGTAACGATGTCGTTAAGGACTTTTACCGGCGGTTGCAGCGCGTCGACCGTTGTGACTCGGCCGTTGTAGTAGTCCAAGACCGGTTTGGTCTCTTCTTCATAGGTGGCCAACCGCCTGCGAATGACCTCCTCGCTCGCATCGTCAAGCCGGTTGTCCTTGATCGCGCGTTTGCGTAACCGGCGGACCAGCTCGTTCCGGTTTGGACACGATAGATGGAACACCTGCTTCACATCGATCAATGATTCCATGAGCTTCGCTTGCCCGACATTGCGCGGAATGCCGTCGAGCACGAGCGCGTCGATGTCCGGTTTAAATTCGCCGTCCGCCACTTGACCTTCAATGTGATGATGCCAAAGCTGCACGGTGAGGTCATCGGGCACGAGCAACCCTTTGCTTGAGTACTCGATGAACTTCAGTCCGATTGGTGTCCTCAAATCCATGGAGCGGAACACATCGCCGCAGGCACAGTGATAAAACCGAGGTATGGATCCGAGGACTTTCCCTTGAGTCCCTTTCCCACTACCTGGAGCGCCCATGAAAAGGTAGGTGACGTAACGGTTCATAAAAGGGGGAAAAACAGGTTCTCAAGTTCGAAAGGAACCGGGCGAAAGGCAAGGACAATTTTTGGGGAGGATTTTCACGCCGGGGTAACAAGGCTATATGTAAAAGTCTGCGGACTCCGCGGCCCCGGCTTTAATCTTTTTTTCGACACAGGCGCGCAACAACTTGAACTCGGTCTACCGGTGCGGTTAAATGCGGCTAGTGTTCGGTTTAACAGTGCTCGGAAGTGGAAGTAGCGGCAACTGTTCGCTGGTCGCGACCGACCAGTGCCGAATCCTGGTCGACGCCGGATTCAGCGCTCGGCAAATCGCCCGCAGACTCTCAGCAATTGGCGTTGCTCCGGAAGAGCTTGATGGAATTTTGCTTACGCACGAGCATGCCGACCATGTCGCCGGACTGGAAATCTTCTCTCGTCGTTTCGGTGTCCCGATCTATAGCAATCCACTGACCGCAGAAACGTTGCGGCACGGTTTTCTGGCCGAGTTCAATCGATGGCATCTTTTCCAGACGGGCGCCACGTTCGTAATCAAAGACATTGAAATCCAAAGTTTTTATGTGCCCCACGATGCAGTTGACCCAACTGCATTTGTTTTCACGAGTGGTTCAGGATCGATCGGGTTTTTGACCGATCTCGGGTATGCGCCCAAGCTTGCAATTGATCGCCTGCGATCTGTGCACACGCTCGTCATCGAGACCAATCACGATGAACGAATGTTGCAAAACGATCCAAAACGTCCGTGGTCAGTCAAACAGCGCATTTTGTCCCGGCACGGCCATTTGTCGAACAACGCCGCGGCCCAGCTGGCGGCAACGATTGCCGGCGACAGATTAGAACGATTGGTGCTTGGACACCTGAGCCGCGATTGTAACCGGCCAGAGCTCGTGCTCGAAGCAATGAGCCGCGCCGGGCTAGATGTATTGGAATTGTTCTGTGCAGAGCAGCGGAGCGTCAGTCCGTATTTCGCTATCAAGCAGAGCAGCTCAATGGTGCGCGAGGAGGTAACACCAGTTTATCGCCAGCGCGATCGCGACGATAACGCACAAACGATGTTTGATCTCGGCTGGCAAATTAGCTAATCGAATCCGCGGCAGCCGGAACAGAACAACAGTTGCGGCGTATAGATCGAGCAAGCCCGTTCCCGCGTAGCAAACGAACATAAACGGGTTTCGTATCCAGGCGCCGGCCAGGTTCCCGTGGACCAAAGCCAGTGCGCATCTGGTCGCTCCACAAGTGGGGCAAGGAATTCCGGTCAGGTGACGCAACAAACACTTCGGCCAGGGTAGATCCATCGCGAGCCAGGCAAAACAGGGTACCGCGACCAGCAGCGTCACCGCAACGAACAACAGTTCGAAGTCGGTTTCTTTCGGAGCAAGTGGCCGCAGCATGATCTTCATCGCGTCGGTTGGCCGAAAAATGGCTTGTCGCTTTGCGACTTCGGTTCCACAGGGTTCAATTCGAACTGTTCATGTGCCGTGCAGACGACATCAACGCCGCCAAAATTGATCCGTAGAAAAGAATCGCCAAAACGCAACAAACAATGATCGGCAGGAGAACGGCCATGACTGCACGCCAATTCTCGGTTTTGTGGACTTCACGCAGACCGATCACCGCGCATACTAATGACCAGATTCCGCCGATTGATGTTCCTACAAACGGGATCACCGCGAAGACCAGTCCGCTTGCGCAATAACTGAGCACTCGATACGTCGCCTCGTAGCTTTTCGACGTTCCTTTCATTAGCATCAGACAGAAATGTAAAACACCGGCGTGGACGAAGTTCATCCCGATAGCGAGCGGGATCCCGACGATGGCGACAATTACAAAGGTTAAAAGCGCGCCGGCTAGTCCCATCCCTGGGGCGCCCATCCCGTGCCGATGGGTATCTGACATCATCCCGGCGGCGCCGATCAGACCGACCCAAAAAATCTGGTAGATGGCGGTCAAGGCGAACAGCAGCGTCGTCATGACTGCCTGAAAAAGCAGCGGTGACGCATACCCGCCGCTGGTTTTCAATCGTTGAAATGTTGCTGCCGGAGAAAACAGGATTTCTTTCCAGGTTGCGAAGAGCGCTTTTCCGAAACCCAATTGCTGGCGATGCTCCCATGAGGGAGCAGCTTCTGCGCCTTCGACAACGGCAACCGCTTGCGCTGGTGTAGCTTGAGGCGCGCTCGGAACAGGCGGTTGAGCAACCGGTGCCTGCGCCTGCGGCATTCTAAGTTCCGGAAATTCTGAGAGAGGCTTCCAGTTTTCCATGCCTTCTCGCCATCCAAGATCCGTCGGGAGATATTGTCCCGAGTCCAGGCCGCGTTGCACTTCTTCGACGTCGAGCGTCCCAAGGTTCTGACCAGCGCGATTGATCCAGATCTTCATGTTGACCCGGGTTTTTAGCGGAAAGCGCCTAAGAGATCAATGGCCCGCCAACAATATCCCTACGAAGCCCGGGAATGAAATCCGATCAAAAAGAAGACGACGCTCAGCAAAACCAGAACAAACCCACAATAAGCGACGACCGGTATGAGAACCGCTATGGTCGCTCGCTAACCCTCGGTTTTATGGACTTTCTGCAGACCGACCGCCATACAGATTAGCCCCCAAATCCAGCTAACGTATAGACCAAAGAATGGGATCACCCCAAAGACATATGCACTGGAGCAGTAACTCGTGACGCGATAAGTCGCTTCGTAGGCTTTGGACTTCCCTTTCATGAGCATCAGACAGAAGTGGAAGACGCCGGCGAGGACGAAGTTCAGCCCGATCGAGAGCGGGACCCCGACGAGAATCGGCCCTGCATAGTATAGAAGCGTAGGCTCTGCGGGCCAACCGATCGTCACACCCACGGTCCGAAAGATCGCGAGGACTGCCATCAGTAGCGTGGTCATGATCGCCTGAAAAAGAAGCGGCGCCGCGAATCCGCCACTGGATTTCAGTTGTCCAAACGTCGTTCCCGGATAGAAAAGAACTTCTTTCCACGTTGTAAAAAGGGCTTTTCCAAAACCCGTCTGGCGCCGCCGCTCCCATGCGGGTGCAGCTTCGGCGCGTTCGACCACCTCAGTCGGTTGTTGGGGCGCCGCTTGAGCTGCGCCCGACACAGGCAGTTGAACAGCAGGCACTTGCGCCCGCAGCAGGCGTAGCTCCGGAAATTCTGAGAGCGGTTTCCAGTTTTTCGTGCCTTCACGCCAACCGAGGTCAGTTGGAAGATATTGACCCGAATCCAGGCCTCGTTGCACCTCCTCCGAATCCAATGTGCCAAGGTTCTGGCCCGCGCGATTGATCCAGATCTTCACGTTGACCCGGGTTTAGCGGAAAGCCCAGTGAAGATCAATGAGTGTTAGTGCTAGGGCTAGTATGGCCTGCCCCTTGTCGCTGCTTTGCTAGCACTAGCGCTAACACTAGCACTCATTTCTATCCATCAGCGAAAGGATCCGGCGCCGTTTGCCTTCGTAGTCCAGCGCGTGGAATTGGCGGATTTCGTCGAGCCGGCGCACACCGTTAAGGGTGTCCAGGTACCGCGTATACCCCGCTGCGAGCTCCCCAGTCTCGAGGTAGCGGGCCCGCAGGTTCACATCCGTGTACGCCTCGGGAGATCTGCATTCAAACAGATGAAACCGTAGCCATCGCCGGTCCATTCGAGAAACGCGCTGGGTTTTCCGGAAAAACGCTACGAACAATAGCAGGACTAGATACGTGTCGACCATGCCCTGCAGCTCAAGGTTGCGGGCGAAGTCTTCGCTATCGATACGGCGTGAGCCTGCCTTGAATTGAAGGGCGGCATGCAACGCGTGGTTTATCTCCTCCACAAACATGATAAGCGAAACGATGTTCTGGTTCGATAGCCCGCGACGCGGATCGTGGCGTTCGAGCTGTTCAATCAGCCAGCTTGAATAATAGATACCGACGTAGAGCCTGTCGCCGGCAGTGCGTAAGAAGGTTCGCGCTAACTCGCTGAGCTCGCGCGCGGAAGCGCCGGCCAGCCGTGTGAGCTGCGAGCAGCGCGTTCGATCGATCAAACAATCTTCAAGATTAATTCCGACCGAGGCGTAAGTCTTTTCGAATAAGCGTTGAACTTCGCTGAACAGTGTCTGGTTCATTCAAATGCAGGAACAAATCGATTGTCACCCAGATCGACCAGTTCATCGGTTAACCGATTCAAAGCGAGCCGGCATTGATGAAACTGATCCGACAGTTTCTGGAATAAACCGCCCAGCTCGTAACGCCGCGCGACTTCCAGGGTTGCAGCAACCTGGAAGCTGCAACGGCCGACATCTTCGTAGAATTCGCAACTTGGCGCGCCACGCTGTTGCCTGTGCTCGATGTTCTCGCGGAAAATGCCGCTCACGAATAGAGAGTAATTGCCAACGTGCGCCCGGATAAGGAACGTTTGATAAGGCGTTGCATCCTTGAGCGCCATTAACATGTCGCTGATGTAATGCGCTTCCAGGTGCTCGATCGGCGCACGGAGCTGTTTCGTTTGCGAGAATTTTTCCAGGATCGCTGCAACGTAATCCGCCAGCTCGCGATCATCGATTCCGGATCGTTTCAGCACCAACCTGGCCAAAACGTAGAAGTAGAATTGGGAAGAAATCGTTAGGTTGGTAGGGTTTTCCAATACCGCTCGTACCAGGGCATCATGATCGAGAATCTCGTCTCGCGTGTCGTTTTCTGTTAGCAATTCGACCAGGCTGACAGCATTCGAGCGATCTTTCGCGAGCGTGCGAACGATAAAATTGAAGTCTTCCCCCCTAAAACGGGCCCGACAGTTCGGTTGAATCATCGGGGCGATACTAATAGCATAACGTGTGCCCGGTTTGAAACAAAAAACCTTGATCCGTATTTGTTCGCTGCTCGTGTTCCTGTTGGTTCTGGGCTGGGGCGCTTACTATATTTACGAGAAAGGGTTCGGCCGGCGCTGGAGGGGCGTACTCGAAAAAGAGTTTGGACGCTTCGGTCTGCAGATCAGCGTGCGACGGTTAACACTCGACCCTTTCCGCGGCCTCGTAGCAAAGGATGTTGAAATTTATGACAGTCAGCTTCGCCAAACTGTGCTCGCTGAAGTCAGCGATCTGCTGCTGGATGTCAACTATGCCAATTTGTTCCAACAAGAACCTGCGTTAAATGCTGTTGATCTTCGGGATGCCAAAATTTCGATTCCGATCGACCCTGGTTCAGCGAAATCCGAACGCATTTTGATCACCAGGCTTCACTCGCGCATTTATTTTTTTCCGGGCCGCATTGAACTGCGCCAGATCACGGGCGATCTCGACCGGATTCAGATCAACGCCTCGGGAACTTTGGTCAATCCTTCTGCCGCACAGATTTCGGTTCCATTAGAATCAGAGGCTGACACCCGCGAGAGTGCCACCGAACGATTACTAAACCGGGTCGTTGAAGAGATGAAGCGTGTCCAATATCCGGGAGAGCGACCGCAACTGAGTTTCACCTTCCAGGTCGATTTGGCAAATCCTGGTTCGGCCCGAATAGAAAGCGGACACCTGGTTGCGGGCAACTTCCTCCGTCTTGGCCATTCGTTCCGCAATTTGGATGCAGAGTTTTCGCTAGAGAACCAGCGATTGGAACTACGGAAGCTGTTTCTGCGTGATGCTCGCGGCGAATTTTTCGGTACGGGGACCTGGAACGTGCAGACTGGTGACAAACAATTCCAGCTCCGGAGCAGCCTGAATCTGTCGGACCTCCTGGTGAAAGATCTCCCATGGGCGAAAGATTGGAGATTCGATGCGCCGCCTCAGATTGAAATGAGCGGGGTATACCAGCCGGGCAACGACTGGCAGCTTATTGGCAGATTGAATTTCGATCAGTTCGCCGTTCAATCTGTTCCATTCCAGAGCCTGAAAACCGATTTTTCCAAGGTCGGTAACGCATGGATGATCTCGAATGCCGAATTAACGCATCGGACCGGGACGCTGTCGGGAGAAATGTTGAATCTTCCGGGCGATTTCCGGTTACGAGTTAATTCCGGGCTTAATCCGAGTGATCTTTTGCCTCTTTTTCCAACTCGAGTTCAAAAGCTGTTTAGCCGTTGGGATTTTTTGGCGCCTCCCGTAGTACAAGCAACAATCAAAGGACGCGCGCCAGAGCTTGGGGCAGTATCCGGATCGGGGCGGATCTGGCTCGGTCGAACCAAGCTCGGCGGAGCTTTAATGAATTCGGCGTCAGCGGACTTCAAAATCGATCATGAAATGGTGCAGTGTAATCAAGTCTATGCGGCCCGTGATGAAGGATCTGCCACGGGATCGATCACGTACGATTTCAATGACGATCAAATTACGATTCGCAACCTGCAATCCAATCTGGATCCGGCGTCGCTGACGACCTGGATTCATCCTGACCTGAGGAAGATTGCCAAAGCTTTTCATTTCCAAGCATTGCCGAACATTCGTGTGAACGGATCGATCCGACTCAAGACGAGCGGCTATTCCGCCGGCGCGAAGAATCTCCAGATTCAAATCGATAGCCCAAGGCCGTTCATCTATCAGTTCAAGGGCCTGGAAATACCGTGCGACAGCGGAAGCGGCGATCTTTCGATCAATGACGGCGCTGAGTTTTCTGCGAACGGCGTCATCAATCTAGCTGGTGCCGGCATCGGAAAACTGCCATTGTTTGACGCATTGATCCGCAAGCTTAGTTCAGCCGGTTTTCGGTCACCGGACGCTTTCGGAGTGCAACTAAGGTTTCAGCTTGATTCAGGAACACTCCAGGTCCACACGCTGGACCTCGCTAATGGGTCGCATGCGATCCGACTGAACGGGTCGGTAGCGGAGTCGGGTGGTTTGGTGGATCTGAACGGCACGTTGGACAACGAGCAACTCCGGCTCCACTGCACAGGCACGATTCTGGATCCGAACTGGCAGGTTAGTGGTCGATGAGTCAGAGGGGAACGGGCGCAGCGAAGGTGCGAAGCCGCAATTGCCGACGGCGAAGCGCTAGGATCCCGTCCCCCGAATTGCACCAATCAGGTTCACCGCTCGGCTTAGCGCCCGTGCGATGCTTGTGATTTGACGGGAGTTTCTTGGACGTATGCAGCAAACTGACGCTCAAGTGCCTTGACGGCACTGTTGCGCCAGCCTTCTGCGATTGCCCCCGACATCGGATCGGGGAAGATATCCTCGTCTCCTCGCTCCACTCCGTCGAGAATTGCCCGCGCAGTGGACTCCGCAGAAGCCTTCGGAATGTCCAGATCTCGCGTCATTTCTGTGTCTATGGGGCCTGGCAGGACGATATGGACGCTCACGCCCCGTCCGGCCAAAAGAGCCCGCAACGATTGCGAGAGCGAGAACGCGGCAGCCTTTGAGATCGAGTAGAGGGAGTCAAATGGTACGGCCGCCAGCGACGCCAAAGACAGAACGTTGACGATGGCGCTTCGGGAGCGAGTCAGTACCGGCAGGAAAGCCTGGGTCACGTCATATGTGCCAAAGAGATTGACTGCGAGGAGCCGTTCGAGGGCGGTGCGATCGCTCAGGTCGTTTTGGAACGAAATACCGGCATTGTTGATGAGGATATCGAGAGCGTCGACTTTCTCGACGGCCGCACGAATCTGCGCGGAACTCGTCACGTCCAGTGTCAGCGGCGTGACGCGCTTATTAGCGTGGGCAAAGGACTGGCGCACCCCGGCATAGAGCCGTTTCGCGTCTCTCCTCAAGGCCTCCTCGACCAGCGCTTTTCCGAGGCCGCGATTGGCTCCAGTCACGAGAACTGTTGAATTTGCGATCTTCATTGTCGTCTCCTAATGCTTTTCGTCGGACACCGTGCGTGAGAGTTGCGTCTTACGTTTGAGCCACGACCACTCTTCGCGTGTCCCGGTGATGTGTTTTGTCATTTGTTCTTCGTTCCTTTGGTATGCTTTGTCGTTCGTTGAGTTCTCCAATACAGGTGCTGGTTTTCGATCATGAGATAAACTAGAACCGGCCATTGAAAGGTGGGAGTGACAAGTATGACGGGATTCAGATGGACTCGTTAATCAGGGAGGCGGCACGTGCGCTCGCAGCTGGCGATTCCCTCGGCACACTGAACCGGGTCGCCCTGCGCGACGACGCGCCAGCGCTCGCGCTTCGAGGTATTGCGATGGCGCGGCTCGGCGATCTGGTTCGAGCGAAGACTCTCTTACAAAGAGCGGCGCGTGCTTTCGGCCCGAAAGAGGCTGTAGCCCGCGCGCGGTGTGTTGTTGCCGAGGCTGAGATCGCGCTTGTCTCGCGCGACTTGAGCTGGCCTGCAAAGGCACTCGACGCTGCGCGAGCGACACTGGAAGAGCACGGCGACCGGGTGAACGCGGCGCACGCGAGGCATCTTGAGGTACGGCGCCTCCTCTTGATCGGGTGCCTTAGTGAGGCCGAGCGTTCACTCGCCGAACTTGACCCTGCGCCTTTCCCGCCCGCCTCGAGAGCTGCCCACGAGTTGGTTGTTGCCGGCATCGCAATGCGACGTCTCCAGGCGAAAATTGCACGCGGCGCACTCGCTCGGGCAGAGCGGGCCGCGCATCACGCTGGTATCCCCGCCCTGACGGCCGAGGTGAAAAGCGCATCTCTCGTCCTGAACAAGCCCGTGGCGCGCCTGATTGCGCGGGGCAAGGAGCGGCTCCTCTTGCTTGACGAGGTTGAAGCGTTATTGGCGTCGAAGGCGCTCATCGTCGACGGTTGCCGACATGTCGTGCGTAGCGGACGCATATTGGTCTCGCTCGCAAGGCGTCCGGTGTTGTTCGCCCTCGCACGCGCGCTGGGAGAAGCATGGCCCGGCGATGTATCGAGAGGCACGCTCCTCGCTCGCGCGTTCGGAGCGAGGTTCGCCGATCAATCGCATCGTGCGCGGTTGCGCGTCGAAATCGCGCGGCTTCGCAGAGTGCTTCGGACACTAGGCAGCGTGAGAGCGACGAAGCGAGGCTTTGCCCTAGCGCCGCGCCGCGCGCCAGAGGTCGTCGTACTGGCGCCGCCCGTGGACGAGGAGCACTCAGCCGTGCTCGCTTTCCTGGCAGACGGCGCGTCGTGGTCGAGCTCGGCGCTGGCGCTTGCGCTCAGAGCCAGCCAGCGCACCGTGCAGCGAGCTCTTGACTCCCTTGCTGCTGCAGGCAAGGTGCGGTCGTTTGGTCGTGGGCGAGCTTGTCGCTGGATGACCCCGCCCGTGCCAGGATTCACGACGACTTTGTTACTGCCCCCTCCGTTACCTAGCGACTAGGATGAAAGCATGAATCAATCAGCGGCAGAAATCATCCGTGAGTTTGGACCCTTTCCGGGTGTCGACAGAGTAAATGGAGTGACCTATGACGGTCAGCAGATCTGGATCGCTGTTGGCGAGAAATTGAATGCTATCGATCCCGCGAGCGGGAAGACAGTGCGCTCGATTGACGTCTCCGCGCACGCTGGAACAGCTTTCGACGGCCAGCACTTGTTTCAAATCGCTGATGATCGCATCCAGAAGATCGATCCGAAATCCGGTCGTGTCATCGCTACGATCCCGCTGCCCGCTGGGGGCGGTTTTTCCGGCCTCGCGTGGGCTGAAGGAACTCTTTGGGTGGGGCAAGCTGAAAACCGGAAGATCTATCAGATCGATCCTCAAACCGGAGCGATTCTTCGCACCATCGAGTCCAACCGCTTCGTCACCGGCGTTAGTTGGGTGGAAGGCGAACTGTGGCACGGGACCTGGGAAGGTGACGAGAGCGATTTGAGGCGAGTCGATTCTCGCACGGGAGAGGTGCTGGAGAAGATCGAGATGCCGCCTGGAATCGGTGTGTCGGGGCTTGAATCCGATGGCGGCGATCAGTTCTTCTGCGGAGGAGGAAGCAGCGGAAAAGTGCGAGTCGTCCGCCGGCCCAGGCGAGGGTCTGCGGCCGATCCAGGACGGCCTTGAGCGCGTCTGCCGCCGGTGAATATTAACAGTCGCCGGTTGAGGCGCACCTTGTACCTTCCTTCCGTTCACAATTTATCGTTTTGAATCCGCCCGAAAGGGCGGAACTCTGGAGGCGAAGCACTTGGCCGAGGAAGGTGGTAAACTGCAGCGCACCAAGGTCGGAAGAACCTGAACTGAAGA
>JBKPCS010000030.1:0-13755 GCA_046727495.1 bacterium
CCAATCGAATCAATATAGGTCGCAGCGAGGCCCGGCGGCGGACGTTGAATTCAGTATTAGCGCGTAGTGTCTCCACTTTTGCAGCAGTCTGGCGGCATGCGGCGCCTCCCAGAGAATGGGAAAGCGATTTGGCAGAATTGCGGTATCTGCCCCATCCCAGGTCGTGGCGTGAGCGATCCCCATTTCCTCAAGTGCATGCTGAAGCCGTAACAACAAACTAGCGCCAAAACTGCCCGGCCGCCGTGCGCGACGGTTGAAAACAAACTGAGCCGCGGCCAATCGCTCAAGCGGTCATTCCAAGTAGGTTCCAGACGCCGGCTTTCGATCCAACCAGCCCTCAGTCTGGAGCTCTTTGAGCAACCGATGAGCCGTCTGATATGAAATTCCAAAATGCGCCGCGACCGATCGATTTGACCAGAATCGGTGCCCACCCTGTTCGCTTCCGGACTGGATTCGGAGAAGCAATTCCTCTTTGACCGAGGTTACGTTAGCGGTTCTGCGTTTCGGCATGAGCTAGCTCGGGTGCTTGGAAAGGCGTGCCTGCAACGTCCTCCAATGCCAAAAGACCAAACGTTGGGACACGGAGGATCTTGCTAAATCATATCAGTTTTAGGCCATCGATCGATGAAATAGTTTCCACCACGCAGAACCGGGTTTAGCGAACGTAATGGCAATTCCGGTTGCCGCTGCTCAAGAGGCAAGACCACAGAACTGAAAACGGAGGAATCTATGCGTAGCGTTTGTGAGTTCGCCGGGCTAGGCGATGTCGGTCGAACCGGTCTAAGTGTGAAAGAGGCAGCCGAACGGCTCCGTCGGTTCGCCTATCTTGAGCGAAGATTGATGTTCATTCAGGCCGGGTTCGTGGTGACAGTTGAGGAGCGGAATTTCAAAGTATGGCTTGCCCGCCTCCAGTACCAGGCTGGCCGAAGAGCCGACCTTTTGCGAAAACGCTTACCGGAGCTGCGCCTGCCGAAAACAAAGATCGATTCGGTTCCCAGCGCCGGACTGTCAACCTGGCTAGACTATCTGAGCAATGCGCCGGATACAGCTTCTAAATGGTTCGCCCTGCGGTCCGTTTACCGGCAACTTCTGAATGCATATGAGTCTTACTTGAGCGTTACAAATCCGCTGGCAGACGCGCCCTCAGTGGAAGTACTTGAGCCTATGGTGCAACAGCTCACTCGGATCTGTGCGATGTTTGATACCGAAAATGGACTGCCCCATTGGCCGTCCGAATCATTACAAAATGGGAAACGCTTTGCCGCAGCTCTTGATCATCGTCTCGAAGTTACCGGCGATGTTAATAACGCGGCCAACATGGCCCGCTCCGATGCTCCAGCAAAGCTCCCTCACAACACTTTTCGAGACTCCAGTTTTCCGCGAGTCTGGGACTATGTCGCCCCTGCCCAGACCGATGTGGCGCAACATCTAGCCTATATGATGGGTCTGCGACTGTCGGAGATCAACGTCGCAGAGGGTCTTGCTATCGTCTTGAATGAAACCACCGAAAAGCCGTGGGAATTCTATCACGATCTGTCGCGTCACCTCTGGGATGAAGCCCGGCACTCGCTGATGGGAGAGGCAGCGATCGTCGAGACGCTTGGAGACCGCGGTCAAATTCCCATTCGAGACTACGAGGGCGTTTACTGCATGGAAGCTTCGCCTCTGGAACAATACGCGACGCTGGGCCTCGAGATCGAGGGCGCAAACATGAAGTACCCGGTTGGAAAACGAGGCGAGTGGGAGTTCTGCCGGGACGCTGCCAAACACCACTTGATGACGCTTTTTCAAGACTACGACTGGGCAGATGAGGTGGTACACGTGAATATCGCGAAGGCTCAACTATCCCACTGGTTTGAGGGAGGCGCCGCGGGTTTGAGCGAATTTGCTGCGCAAGGAAAACTGAATCGTTCGAAGGTGAAGCATCGGCACCCTGCCGTATCGATGCCAGTGTTGAAGAAACTGGAGCCCTCTAAGAAAGACTAGCCGATCGTTCAGCGTTTGGCGCGGGCCTGCCTCCTCCTCAGGGCGACCGAGGGTTCCATTTCTCCGCTTTAGAACAACTCTTGTTGTCCTCCTTTCGCCTGGTTCGCCTCGGCCTGAACCTCGGTTATCAGGGATCGAAACTCGCACTGTTCCAGAAGCTCCAATAATTCGGGGTAGCGCGGGGCGATCTTTAATTCGCGGAGCGACACAGGAAGGTCGTGATCTAACTCGAGTGTTACCATTTGGCGGTTCTGAAGAATCTGCTCTCGATTCGCCGCGATCTTTTCTCGGAGCTTCGCGTTCGGAATCCGATCCAGCTCCTGGAGCAGCCTCCGCACAGTGCCGAATTCGCGGATGAGGCTAACGGCTGTCTTCGAGCCGATCCCATCGATACCGGGAATATTGTCGACGCTATCTCCTCGCAACGCCAATACTTCTCCGATACCGGAAGGTGGAACACCCCATTTTGCCAGTACCTCGGCACTGCCGATCAGCGCGTGCGAGTCTTTCGGATTCTTCAGGTCGGCTTTATTGCTTGAGTAGACTTTGACCAGGTCGTCCACCAGCTGGAAAAGGTCTTTGTCATTGGTAGCAAGGATCGTCTCAATTCCTTCGCGATTGGCTTCCAGCACATAACAGCCCATTAAATCATCCGCTTCAGTTCCTGACTTGGCAATCGACGCGAAACCCATCGGGCCGCAAAGTCGTTGAATATAGTCAAGCTGCGGAATCATCTTTTCCGGCATCGCCGCTCGCTGCTGTTTGTACTCTGGTTGAAGGGCCATTCGCTTTTCCGGAAGCCCTTCGTCCCAAACGACAGCTCCCAAATCCGGTTTCAGATCCTTCAACATCTTGCGGACTGTTTTGACGAATCCGTAGATGGCGTTGGTTGGTTCCCCTCGCGAATTCATCAACGATTGAATCGCGTGGAAGGAACGATAGACATAATAGTGACCGTCGATCAGGAGGAGCCTCACAGACTTAAGGGACCATAGGGCGGTTAATGTCGTCAAGGGGGCGAAGGCGTATCGGCGTGTCGGCGTGTCGGCGTGTCGGCGTGTCGGCGTGTCGCCGTATCGGGGTGTCGGCGAGTAAACGATGCGTTTGTCCGGCTACCTAAGGGCGAAACCCGCTTTGGCCACACTCCCACACGCCCACACGCCGATACGGCTTCACGCCGATACGCCGATGCCCAAATTTGGATCGGCATCCTCGCCTAGATCCGAACGATATCCGCACCTGAATCGCTCCCGCGCGGCATAGGCAATCATTGCTGCGTTATCGGTGCTTAGTACTGGATCAGCCAGTTTTAACGCGAGACCGGACTTCTCGGCAGCTTCCGTCATTTTTTCCCTTAGGCGACTGTTGCAACTCACACCGCCGCTCACCGTAATCAGATCAACTGCCAACCGCTCGGCAGCAGCGACGGTTTTTCTCACCAGAACGTCGACCACGGCCTCCTGAAAGGATGCACAAAGGTCAGCCTGAAAATCGCCTGTAAGTTTCGGTAATAGATAACGGACAGCGGTCTTCAACCCGCTAAAACTAAAATCGAGATTAGCGCTTCCCGGCATGCTTCGTGGGAGTTCGTAGCGTGCGGGATCGCCTTGTTTTGCCAATTGATCGATCGCCGGGCCGCCCGGATAAGCTAAGCCAAGCAGCTTTGCGACTTTGTCAAAAGCTTCCCCAGCGGCGTCGTCGAGCGTGCGCCCAAGCAACCGATACGAGCCAACTCCACGACAATGAACCAGCAGAGTATGACCTCCGCTAACAATCAGCCCAATCGACGGAAGAGGACCGCCGGCGCCACCAAAGAACGGCGACAGAAGATGACCTTCCAGATGATTAATTGCGATGAATGGTTTGTCCAATCCAACCGCCAACCCTTTCGCCGTGCTGTACCCGACCAGTAGTGATGTCAGTAGCCCTGGGCCACGCGTCGCCGCGATGCAATTCACACGCTCCAAAGGGCATCGTTCGATAACCCGCGCCAGCAGCGGCTGGATTTTGATCAGGTGATTTCTCGACGCGACCTCCGGCACGACGCCCCCGTACTTCTCGTGAAGAGCCGTCTGGCTTGCAATCTCCGAAGCAAGCAGACCGTTATCACCAAGCACCGCGATCGCTGTTTCGTCGCAGGAAGTCTCGATTGCCAATACAACCGCGCTCACTGGTCAGACTGCCCCGGAGAGGGTTTCTGGCCGTTCTGGATGTAGATCAACGCGCCTTTCAGAGCATCGATTGCTCGATCCATTTGAGGGTCTTTCTGATCGCCTGCGAGTTTCTCTTCATCTGGAGACAGCTGCGCGTCTCGGCGCTTTAACAGAAGGGCCCTCTCTTGTTCCAGATCAAGCGACGCTTTGATATTAGGAGTCACCCCTTTTTCGTTAATGATCTGTTTACCCGGAGTAAAGTATTTGGCTGTGGTCAACCGCAAGGCAGAGCCGTCTGGTAGTTGAATCAGGGTCTGAACGGATCCCTTTCCAAACGTGGTTTCGCCAACCAGAAGCGCTCGGTTCAAGTCTTTGAGAGCGCCGGCAACAATTTCCGCTCCGCTGGCGCTTCCGCTGTTCACCAGTACGACCATCGGATAGTTCGGGCGCGGTCTAGCATTAGCATCAGTAAAATACTCGTGTCGTTGCGCAGGACCGCGCCCTTCGGTGTACACAACCATCGTGCGCGGAGGCAGAAAAAGCCCGCAGACGCTCACTGCGCTCGAGAGTAGCCCACCCGGATTAAAACGCAGATCAAGGACGAGAGCCTGCATGCCTTGAGCCTGCAATTGATCGAGCTTCTGGCTAAGCTCCTGTTCCGTAGGCTCGCTGAACTGGGTAACGCGAACGTAGCCAATCTTCTGCCCACCGGTCTGGGATGCGTCAAGGATTCGCGCTTCCTTTATACTCGGAACTCGAAAAACTTCCCTTTGCAGCACGTAGTCTTTCGTCTCTTTGTTCGATGGTCGAAAAATTGTCAGAGTCACTTTCTGACCCGCGTCGCCATGCAACAAATTGATCGCATCCTGCAGACTCATTTTCTCAGTGGTGGCGGAGTTGATTCGCAGGATGCGATCGCCGGGAAGAATACCTGCGTGAAATCCAGGAGTATCCTCCACTGGAGAGACCACCGTGATGACTCCGTCTCTCGTAGAAACAACGATGCCCAAGCCTGCAAATTCGCTCTTTGTGTCCCCCTGCAGGTCCCGGAAAGCTGTGGGCTCCATGAACTGGCTATGCGGATCGAGCCCGTTAAGTATTCCTCTGAGCGCAGAATAGATCAGGTCTTTGTAGGCAATCTTGTTCCCATCCACATAGTCTTGCCGGATCAGCTGTAACGCCCGGGCAAAGATTGTAACGTTCGTGTAACCGCCATCATCCGGGTCGGCGGCCGCAGTCGATGTGACGATCTTGAATACAACCGCAAGATTGAACAACACCAGCAGCCCTAACAAACAAAGGAGAACCTTCCGCCTCATCGATTAAAGGAGCGTAGCGTGGATTTTGCGTGTACGCAAAAAGTGCTAACAACGCCGACAATGACAACATTGCCAACAACTTCTCAGACTCTTACAACTGTTCCATTGGTGGCATTGTCGGCGATGTTGGCATTTCAATTCTTTCGATGTCTAACCGTTCTTCCGCCTTGTTTATCGACTAAAATCAGCTCACTATCAGTCACACGCTCGATCCGGTCCTCGCTATCATAGGCTTCAGGGTTGTCCAGGTTATTCGTCATCATTTCGCCGCGACTGACTAACCGGCCATTTCGAACAGACCAGTTCCCGGAAAAAGTCATTGTCGTCGTCGTTCCATTTACGGCATGAACGACCCCGTTGCCCGATTGAACGCCGTCGCGATGAAAGTCGGTTTCGCCATACAAGCGATAGCCATCACGCATTTCGTCGGCAATCCACGTACCGACAAGTTTCTTGGTCAACTCCTGGTCCGACATTTGCGAGTTCGTATGACACGAGGCAAAAAGAGCCACAATTGCCGGCAACAAGAACGCGCGGTTCGCAAAAGAGGCCGATCGTGTCACAAAAATCGAGGACGGAGGGACCTAAGCCGCGTCCTTGTCCTGTTTTCGCCGAATCAGAGGAGTACGTTTGCCTTCGACGACCGCTCGATTGACGACAACGTCGGCTACATCTTCGCGGCTCGGGACGTCGTACATCACGTCCAGCATGATTTTTTCAAACATCGATCGCAGGGCACGCGCTCCGGTTCCCTTGCTGACTGCCTGATGGGCTAGGGCCCTTAATGCGTCGCGAGTAACAACCAGATTCACGCCTTCCATCGCCAGCAGTTTTGTATACTGCTTGACCATAGCATTGCGCGTCTCGGTAAGGATGAGCATAAGCTCGTCTTCGCTCAACGCGTCAAGTGCCGCGACAATCGGTAACCGCCCGATGAATTCGGGTATCATGCCGAACATCAGCAGATCCTCAGGCTCGGTGTTTTTGAGCGTCTCTTGCGCTTCAGAAGAACCTTCACCGGCTCCCGGCCGATGGAATCCAAGCACCTTGTTCCCAAGGCGCCGGCCAATGATTTTGTCCAAGCCGACGAAGGCGCCACCGCAGATGAACAGGATTTTCTCGGTGTTGACCTGGATGTATTCCTGGTGTGGATGCTTCCGCCCACCCTGCGGCGGAACATTGCAGCTGCTGCCCTCCAGGATCTTCAACAGCGCCTGCTGAACGCCTTCACCCGAGACGTCGCGAGTGATACTGACATTGTCTGTTTTGCGGCCAATCTTATCGATCTCATCGATATAAATAATCCCGATCTCCGCGCGTTTGACATCGTAGTCGGCATTTTGCAACAGCCGCAAAATAATGTTTTCGACATCCTCCCCCACGTACCCCGCCTCGGTCAACGTGGTGGCGTCTGCAATACAGAACGGTACATCAAGGATTCGAGCCAACGTCCGCGCCAAAAGCGTCTTACCCGAACCGGTCGGACCAATCAGAAGAATGTTGCTCTTCTCAATCTCCACGTCGGCATACGGATCCATCGCGATATCTTTACCGCTGCCGGTTTGGAGGATTCGCTTGTAGTGATTGTGGACCGCGACAGAGAGCACCTTTTTCGCCGCGTCCTGTCCCACAACATACTGATCCAACTGGCGCCGGATCTCTGCCGGCTTGGGAACCCGCAACGTCGTGGTTTGACGTCGCGCAACCTCGTTCAATTCTTTATCGAGGATCCCTTTGCAGACGTTGATGCAGTTGTCGCAAATGTATACCCCGGGACCGGCAATCAGCTTTCGCACCTCTGCGTGGCTCTTTCCGCAGAAAGAGCACATTGTCAGATTAGATGCGCGAGCCATATTTACACTTAGTAGCCGTTATCCCCCCGCGCAACTCATGTTCTGGCCGGGACACCCTCTTCGACCGGTACTACCTTCTCGGAATTGCGAGCAAGCACTTCAGCAGGAATGTCTTTTCGCGATTTCACTACTTCGTCGACCAGACCATAATCTTTAGCCTCTTCCGCATTAATCCAGTAATCCCGGTCCGAATCTTCTTTGATCCGGTCTTCGGATTTGCCCGTGTGATGGGCCATGATCTTGATCAGCCGTTTCTTGAGTCTGAACATGTATTCAACAGTTCGCTCCACGTCACTGGCCGTCCCTTGCGCGCCGCCGGAAACCTGGTGAATCATGATATCGGAATTCGGCAACGCATAGCGCTTTCCTTTTGTGCCTGCCGTCAGAAGCACCGCTCCCATACTGGCCGCTACTCCCACGCAATAAGTCGCCACATCGCACGTGACAAACTGCATCGTGTCGTAAATCGCTAACCCCGCTGTGACCGACCCGCCCGGCGAGTTGATGTAAAGGTTTATGTCGCGCTTTGGGTCTTCCATCTGCAAAAACAACATCTGCGCAACAACGAGATTGGCTACATGGTCGTCTATTGGCGTACCGATAAACACGATCCGGTCTTTTAGTAGCCGGCTGTAGATATCGTAACTACGCTCGCCACGTCCGGTTTGTTCAACAACCACTGGAACAAAATAAGAACTCTGGGGCGCCTGAAAATTTTTTGACATCTTAATATATTAAACTGCTCCGGTCTCGACCCTAGCATTCGAGGTTAGGAAATCAAGGACCTTGCCGATCAGAACCTCCTCCCGGACTTGGCCAAGCAAGCCGTTCTTCTCCAGGTCAGCCCTCATTTTTTGCTCACTCACTCGGTATTGATGAGCCATTACATGTACCCGTTCTCGCAATTCCGACTGATCCACGTCAATACCTTCTTTTTCCGCGATCCGTGTAAGGATGAAATTCGCTTTGAGCCGATCCTTGGCGTTTCGGGACGCGGTGCTCACTATCTCCTTTTGATTGCTACGCAGCACATCTTCGCTCACCCCCCGAAGCTGGTTCTGGTGTACAATTTCTGACATAATTCTGCGGGTCTCGTCCTTTACGTAGCTCTGCGGCAACTCAAAATCGACCCGAGAAATCAGGAACTCAATGATCTGGTTGTGCTTGCTCGCTTCGATCTTGTGTGATTTCTCGTGAGCCAGCTGCTCTTTTATCTTTTGGCGAAGCCCTTCTATTGTGGTGCCTTTGACGACGTGGTCTGCAAATTCGTCGTTTGCCTCCGGAAGCTCCATCTTTTTGATGGCCTTGAGCGTCACGTGGAAATGTAGTTGCTTGCCTGCCAGCTCCGCAATGGCGCCCTCTTCGGCGACGGTGAGATCGAATTCGCGGCTCTCTCCTATCGACTGACCCACCAGATGGTCGCTGAAACCTTTCAGGAATGTGGCCTCCTCCAATTTGATCCAGAAGTCTTGCCCGCCGCCCAGCATCTTTGGCGCTTTCGGCTCGGCCTCAAGCAACGATTTCCCGTCTAGCGTAGTAGAATAATCGATCACGGCGAAATCGCCCATTTCGAGCGCCCGGCCGGTTAAATCCGAAAAAGTGGCGTGTCTTTCGCGCAACCCTTCGATCGTTTGGTCGATCTCTTCTTCCGTCACATCCTCAGAAGGGACGGTGACCGGTATCCCTTTGTAGTCAGGGAGCTCGAATTCCGGCGACGTTACCAGCGTCGCGGTGAAACGTAAACTTTTCCCCGGTGTAAATTCTACGTCCTCGACGCTGGAAACAGAGAGCACCTTCAATCCTTTGTCACGGATCGCTTCGCGGGTCGTCTCGCTGACGAGCTTCTTTGTCAGTTCTTCCTGGATTTCTTTGCGGAACTTCGCCTCAACCACGTTTTGAGGCGCTTTTCCTGGCCTAAATCCCGGGATTCGAGCGTACTGGCGAAAGTCTTCAACAATTTCATTCCGCTCTTTCGTTACGCGGTCCGGCGGCAACTCCACCCGCATGGAGGCGAGACAATTCGGCAAACTTTCAACTTCAACGTTCATGGGAATCCTCGAGATGCTTCAGGGTAGGCCCGAAGTCAAATAGCCGCAACCGGCTCATCCGGCTACGGCCGGTTGAGGTTAACGGCGTACCGTTTGGCGCTCGGCGTTTGGGCGTTCGGCGTTTCGCCTTTCGCGACGATGGGCCATAGCACGTGATCGGGAGGGCCGCGATTTATCGCGACATCGTGCGGCCGCCACCCCACTACTCCTGCATCAATTTTTCTGCCAGATCCAGGTCTCGCTGGAATGTAATCTTTATATTCCAGTCCGGATTCGGCAGGAGTCGAACATTGTGTCCAGCAGCTTGCATCGCCGAAACCTCGTCGGTAACAGATTGTCCTGCGCCGACAATCCTTTGATAAGCGTCGAGAAGCCAATCGAATCGAAACACTTGCGGCGTCTGCATTCCCCATACCCCCTCGCGATCAATGCTTGTTACCACCTCCTGATTCGTATCGGCTTTCTTAAGGGTCTCAACAATTGGTGCCGCTACCGAGACCGCGCCGCACTTCTCAGCCATCTGGACCGCCTGACCGATCAGCTCGGAGGAGACCATGGGCCTTGCAGCATCGTGAACAGCGACAATCCGAGTTTCAGGCGGCAATTGTTGAAGGCCGTTCCATACTGATAGATGGCGCTCTTTGCCCCCATCTACCAGGCAGCGAACTTTTTTAAGTCCGAATTTTCGGATCATCTGCTGAAACTCCTCGCGCCGGTCGGACCGGACCACCAATACGATGTCATCGATCAGATCGCATTCTTCAAAACGGTCGAGGGAACGGATAACGATGGGTTTGCCGCAAAGGGAGGCAGTCAGCTTGTCGAAACCCATTCTTTGGCTGCTACCCGCAGCTACAATTATAGCGGAAGCCATTGCGAGTGTGAGTGTGAGTGTGAGCGCGAGTGTAAGCAACATTTACTCGAACTCACGCTCACACGCATTTCATCCAAGCGCCTTCTGGACGGCCTGGCTCAAAGTTTTGCCATCGACGCGACCAGCTGCTCTTTCAGTCGCCAGTTTCATGACCGCTCCCATCTGAGCCTTTGATGTCGCCCCAGTCGCGGCAATCGACTCGTGCACCAACTGCACAATCTCCGCTTCGGAAAGCGGCTTTGGAAGGTATGCCGAGAGGAATTCAATTTCTTTACGTTCCTTATCCGCAAGATCCGCGCGCCCGCCTTTTTCAAAGCTGTCAATCGAGTCCTGGCGCTGTTTCAGCTGTTTGCGAATCACCGCCAGAGCTTCCGAATCCTCAAGAGTTCCCCCTGCCCCATGCTTCTCGATAGCAGCGTTTTTCAATGCGGCTTTAGCCATCCGCAAAACGGACAGTTTTTCCGTTTCCTTAGCGCGCATGGCATCTTTAAGATCCGCGTCGATCTTTTCCTGGAGAGTCATTGAGAAACCTAACGGTTTCCCGTTTCCGGTCTACCGTTTTCCGTTCGACTTTCGGCGTTTGGCGTTTGGCGTTTCGCGTTTCGCGGTGATGGGCAATTGACCAGGTGGTAGGGTCGCGCTTCAGCGCGACCTCGTGCGACAGCCAACCAGACGAAGCTGACCTAAATGGAGGCGCTTCCAGACTATCTCGTCGCCAAGACGGCCGATCTTGTCGCTTCCTGGGGTCTTACCACCATTATCCCGGCGAATTTTCTGTACCGGTACAGATAGTTTCGAAGCGGGACATCTACGATCACTCGGCGCGCGTCCTTGGATGCGTGCATGAATCGGATTGTGCTGCGATTATCGCGATAGGCCAGGCCGACGTGCTCGGTAAAGCCTTCCGGACCACGACCGCTAATGCAGATCACATCACCATTCTGAATGTACGATTCGATCCTTGGAACCCGATCTTTCGGGATGTGGTAGACAGCGCGGGATGCTACGGTGTTCTCGATTTGCCGGATCTGGGGTACGAGCGAAGGATCGTTACTCATGTAGCGCGAGGTTCTCCAGAAGCGGCTCATTTCGTTAAGGTAACGTCCACGCATCGGGACGCCGCCTAGAGAACGGGTAAGATTTTTAACTAGCCCTCGGCGCTCATTGTCATAGATCCAATCCTCGAGGAAGTGAAGACGCGACGTGTAACTGCCATTACAACGGCCGCCTCGGTACCGGTCGAGCTCGATCATCGCCAAGAGATCCTGGGGTGCATAGTTCCCGGCCTTGATTTCCAACATCCGCGCAAACCCGAGCGCAATCTCAAAGTAGGTCCAGCAATCGACTCCGTATAGGTCCGCTGAAGGAGCCTCGATATGATTGTCGATCTCCAGGGTATAATTGACATACGGAACGCCGAGGAAAGCTCTCCCAACCGCAACCGTTCGATCACCCAAAGGCAAGCTCCGCCAGTTCTCCCGCTGGGCCTGTTGGACGAGTCGCTCAAAAACCGGCCCACCGCGGAAGACAGTCGAGAAAGGAAGATACTCGGCGCCGAATCCCCTTCCTGCCAGAAGCAGAAGCCCCAACAACAACGAGCGGCCTACCAGGCGCATAGATCGGTATCGGTAGCACAATAGGTATAGCAGGTCTACCACCTGCTGCAGTGTAAACGGATGGAACCGCTCATTTCTTGCCAGTTTTTCGTCCTCGTCCTCGTTCTCGATGACGCGGGCGAGAACGATCTACCTGCGGCTCCCGAGGCCTGCCGCCCTGAACAGTTTTGACATCCTCAAAGAGCAACATATGTTCAAATGAGTATGGCCGCTACCTCTTCTACAATGACGGACCTCGGGCGGAAGGCGCCTCTATTTTCGCTGCCCGATGTGCTCACCCACAAAAATGTGACGCTCGACCAGTTCAAGGAAAAGAAAGCTCTGCTGGTCATGTTTATCTGTAAACATTGCCCTTATGTCGTCCACGTGAAACCCGCGCTGATTCAGCTGGCTCGCGAATACGCTAACCAGTCCGTCGGCATTGTCGGAGTCAGTGCCAACGACGCACAGCATTACCCGGATGACGCCCCTGAAAACCTGGCAAAAATGGCGCGTGAACTCGGGTTCCCGCTCCTGTACGACGAGAGCCAGGAGATCGCAAAAGCTTACCGCGCGGCTTGCACCCCCGACTTCTTCCTGTTCGATGGAGATCGGCGTCTTGTCTACAGGGGGCAACTCGATGACAGCAGACCAGGCAACAATAACCCACTGACAGGACGTGATCTTCGTGCAGCGATTGATGCTGTTCTATCTGGCAAGCCGGTGAGCCAGAACCAACGGGCCAGCATCGGATGCAGCATCAAATGGAAACCGGGCAATGAACCGGACTACTTCTGACAGCCGTATTCGTGGACGTGGCGCAGGAATCAATCCGCCGAACCGATTCGAAGCACTACACTACGAAGTCGAGGACTGGTGCGAGGCGGAGGAAGACCCGCGACCAATCAAGACATCGTTTCTTAAAGACGATTCCCAGTCCGTCATCTCGCGCAACAACAGCCCGGATGTCGGGTTTGATGTCAGCCTGAATCCATATCGAGGATGCGAACATGGCTGCGCGTATTGCTATGCGCGGCCAACCCATGAATATCTCGGCTTTTCTGCCGGGATTGATTTTGAAACCAAGATTCTGGTTAAGCCAGACGCGGCAACGCTGCTGGCGCAAGAATTAGCAAAGCCCTCTTGGCGCCCGCAGCATCTGGCTTTGAGTGGCGTTACCGATCCGTACCAACCGATTGAACGCAAGCTGCAGATCACCCGGGCCTGCCTGCGGGTGCTCGCGGACTTCCGTAACCCGGTTCATATCATCACGAAGAACCACCTCGTTAGCCGCGATATCGACTATCTGTCCGAGCTCGCCCGATTCGATGCAGTTTCCGTAACGCTCTCGGTAACGACTCTTGAAACAAGACTTTCGCAAATTCTAGAACCGCGAGCTTCCATTCCAGCCTCTCGGCTGGAAGCAATTGCCAAGCTGCGGGATCACGGCATTCCGGTCGGTGTCAACGTCGCTCCGATAATCCCGGGCATTAACGATCATGAAATCGCTGCGATCTTGCAGGCCGCGGCAAAGGCCGGCGCAAGCTTTGCCGCGTATACGATCATTCGGCTGCCGCTGACTGTGGCTCCGGTGTTTAGCGAATGGCTTGAACGCCATTTCCCGGATCGTAAGCAGAAGGTGCTCGACCGGATCCGCTCACTTCGCGATGGAAAACTGAACACGGCAGATTTTGGCAAAAGAATGCGTGGCGAGGGACCGATTGCAGACCAGATCCGCCAGATGTTCGAAGTCTGCAGACTGCGATATGGGATGACAAACCCTTTCCAAGAATTGAGCACCGCAGCATTCCGGCGGACAAAGCCAGGGCAGTTGGAAATGTTTTGAGCTCTCGGATCGGGTTGGGCGAGCTTGAGCGCCGCGCCGGGTCTGCCGCCCTTTCAGGGCGAATCGCGATGTGATGTATAC
>JBKPCS010000031.1:0-8165 GCA_046727495.1 bacterium
GGGAAAATAGGGTTGTAGCAACCCGACGACTTGGGAAACCCGGGTAAACATCACTACTACGGCCAGGCCAACCAACACCACACCGCCGGCGATGGCGTACATGAATGGCGCACTGGCCGGCAGATCGCGTTCAAGTACCGCTTCCTTGGGGTTATCCGGATTATAAAAAACAGGTAACGTGCGGCCTATGCGGTAACGTTCGAGCACCGCGTCCACCTCGGAGCTGCTATCGGCGATTTTACCAATTCTGATCCGACGGCTTCTATATTCGGTGCCGCCGACCGAGAATACGTATTCAACCAGCGGAACAGTGCTGACCTTCGTCGGATCTTCCATTTGCTGCCTTTTCACAGCCTTGGACTCAGATCGCACAATACGTCCTTGCGTTGATGGCCAAGCCGCGGCACGCCGCGCCTGCTGGATTTTGTAGACGATAGTCGCCGCGATCGCACAAGGAATGAACATGGCGAAGCACGCCATGAACAACCAGCTCGGCAACAAGAAAAACACGTAAAAGAACCCGAGAGAAGCAGGTATAAACCATACCAGGAAAGGCTCAGATCCTCCCCGCTTCATTCCCCGAGCGCCGACCCACATCAGCGGGATTGCCGCCAGAAATAGACCAAGCGAACAGAACGGCAAAATCGCAAGCAGCAGCGGGTTCGGCACTCCACGCCCTTGGCGCCGCAACTCGTTATCGAGACGACCTGATCCCTCCACGTTGAATGTCGAGACCATCGCAGCGGAGAACGCTTTAGCAGCAGCAATGGAATCAGCAGCAGACAATGCCGGCACATGGACTATACCATTTCGGATATGCTTCAACTGCGCAGAGTCGAACTCAAGAACTGCGTCGGTTGCCAAGCTCCTTTTTGCGGTCGCAAATGCTCTTTTGACCCGAGCATCATCCTGTTCGTCCCACCAAGTCAGCCAAATGTCGGTCGTGTGAGACGTTGCAAACCAGGAGGGGATACTATTTCGGCCCAACCAGACCAGAGGAGCGCAAGCCCAGCTAGCAATGTTCCCACCAGAAGGATCCGGCCGGCCGCCGCACGCCGCTCTGTGCCCGGGTCAATACCGGCTGGGTTAGTTGTTGCTTTGGTCCACGTCATGACGCCCTGACATCCCATTTCACTGCCGAACCCAGCCTAACCCAAGTCAAAACGATGTTCCTAACCCGAAAGGGTAGATCTCATACCAGCGAGTGCAAATGCAACTGGAGAGGAAGAGCTTGCAACACCGTGGCGAATCGAAACTATTTCTTCTACAAAGTGCGCGGAACCCGAAACCCGGAAGACGGAACCCTTTCAGTCACGCCATTTCCCAAACAGCAACGCGTCCACCGAAAATGTCGTTACTGTCGGAGAGATAGGCGTTATCACCGTCGTAGCTGATGCCGTCTATGTTGCCAACGATCCGGCCGGCCGCCTGCGCTCGCGACACCGCTGCCGAGACGATAAGCATGCCCGTAATAAATCCGGCTCCCCATGGTTTCCCCAAAACTATGTTGAACATTGCGTTTTTTGACGTCGCAGATGTTTTGCTAGAATCAAAACAGATAAGGAATCAGCGCCGCTGTTCGTGCTCGATGCTCCTCGTAAGCAGAAGCGAACGTTTCGCGCATGAAACGTTCTTCAAGCGTAAGCTTGCGCCAGAAAGATCCAAAAGCGAGCAACACGGCTAGTATCCCGCGCCATTGGCCGATTACGATCGCAGTGCCCAAAAACGCTTCCAACAACCCGGTGTAAATCGGATGGCGCACGAACCGGTACGGCCCAGTGCAAATCAGCTGGTGGTCTTGCTTTACTTCAACCGTCTCGCTCCAGTTGCGACCAAGATGTTGGCGAGCCCAGACACTGAAACCTAGACCTGCAGCCACTAGCGCCACTCCGAGCCAATACCAACCAATTCCTTCTGGTAGAAAACGCGAAAATAGAAATCCACCTCCGGCAATCGGACGGATGAAAAGCAGGATCGACGCGATCAGGAGCGGTATGACATAGCTGATGCGCGACCACTTTGACTCGTGGCGTACAGTCGGCTTTACATCTGCCGCCGACAATCGCCACTAGACCAACCACGCTACCCATAGAAGCAGTACAAGCCCTCCGCGCGTAAAAAGCCACATATGTGGCAGCCTATTCGCGACCGATCGAGCCCGTCAACCTGGCAAACACGCCAGGAAATTCCAAATACCACCGGCGACTTCGCCCGGTACCTCGAGCGGCGACAAATGGCCGGTCCTTGAAATAACTCTCAATTGAGCGCCAGGGATTCGCGGCACCAACTCTTGTCTAAGGATCTCAACTCGTTCTACCTGATCCTTCTCGCCGGCAAGCACCAGGGTTGGAACGCTAATGTTCCCGACAAATACAGAAATGTCCTCGAGCATACCGGCTTCGGGCCAGGCCCTCTTAGCCTGCGGAGCTCCTCTTAACGTGTCTTCAATGATGATCTCGCGCGCCTTCTCCGAAACCGGGGTCGCCGTGAGCACGTGCTCAATCAAGAACTCCACGCTTTGCCGTGCGCCATACGCTTCAATCATTTGCATCCGTTGTTCCAAAGGAACAGCCATTGGAACAGGTGGCGACGGCGCGACCAACAGTAATCCAACCAGACCTACCGGACGCCGCGATGCTACTAGCTGAGCGACCTTCCCTCCCATTGAGTGTCCAACCAGAACATAACGCTGCAGCCGGAACGCTTCGATTAATGCCGCAGCATCATCCGCTAGGTCTTGGAGCCGGTAGCTCGTGGCTGCATCCGAATCGCCCCAGCCACGATGATCATAAGCCAAGCAACGAAAATTGGTTTGCAGACGCTTAATAACCTCTTCCCAGGTACGGGATGAACCTCCCCAGTAGTGAAGAAAAACCACAACGGGCTCCCCGTCGCCCTGGTCATGAACGTTCAGTCCGACGCCGTTAATTTGGTATTTCATGGAGATCTGTTTGAGCGAAGCTCATGAGCAATGAACTCATCCCGACAACCGATTTAGCAAGGGCAAGAATATTTTGAACATCTGGTCAGAACAAGCAGTCTGTTATCATCGTCTTTTCTATCGATAACCAAAATCGCCCCGCACTCGATCCCGGATTCGTCCCTGCCTGGCAGGTATCCTCACCGATGCGCTTGAACAAAGAAGCCCACAGCCGGATAAAGAGTCGCACCCCCAAGAAAATCCGGGAATCCAGTCCGGCCGGTAAAAACGAACTATCGCCAAAGTTGTATGAAGTATCGGCGGCATATTAATATCCACTTTCGTGATATCCAGAAACTCCGCGAATTTCTCCAAACGCGGGGTCTCCATGTAAGTATCGGTTGGGACACCGTTTCGCAGTCAGGCGCCGGAATAGCCGGTCGAATGAACATTTCCATCCCTGGCAGAGGCACCCTGCGGGGAGAAATTTCGGATGAAGACGCCAGAAATCTGGACGCACTAATTAGCGAGCTGGAAAGCGGTTATTGGGCACATTTTTGATCGAGCAACCGTTGCTACGGTCACGGTCAGCGTTGAGGCGGCGGCTAGGAGAAAATCGTCCTCGTCCTCGAAGTCGAGCGGGCAATCAAACACCTTCCCGCCGACCCAAGCGTCGATCACTTGGCCGTAATGCCCAAGAGCAGAATACGAGGCCGGTGAAAATCACCGGAGCGACCAACGAGCTAGCGCCGTCACCGGATGCAAGGTGCGACAAGGCCGCTCCAGTGTAGTTAAAAACCAAGCCGGCATACGCCCACTCTTTAAGACGCGAAAAACGAGGGACAAGCAAGGTCACTCCGGCAAGAACATACCAGATACCCAATATCGTCATGAAGTAATCCGGGTAGCCGAGATGTTTGATCACGCCTATGAAAGGCTGCTCTTGCAAACGCGCCCATGACTCCTCCGACTATGCACTCCAGACCGAGAATCCCTGTACTCAGCCAATAAGCGATCAAACGAGGGCGCGATGGACCACCATCGTACGACCGGCCAGATGAACGATTGCTACACGTCACTACCTGATGACGTATTTGAGATAGAGACTGTGACCAAAAGAGCCGCCCGTTTCGAAAACGACATTGCAGCTGTGTCCCGCCGCGCTTCTAGGACACTCAAACCATCCAAGCAGCGGATGACAAAACGACTACCAGATCTCCCGGGTCCTTATATCAATCTCCGACGTGAGCGTCCGGTGGACAGGACACCGATTTGCAATCGCCAGCAGCCTGGAGTGTTGTTCAGTCGTCAGGGCTCCATCAAACTGAATGTCGCGTTCAATCCGGTCAATCTTTCCTTCCTTGGTTTCGCACTCGGCACAATCGGATGCGTAGATCTTGAAGTGACGAAGCCGTACCGTCACCTGTTGGAGCGGCCAACCTTTGCGCCTGGCGTACATGGCGACCGTCATGGAGGTGCAGGAGCCGAGCGCCCCCAACAACAGATCATAAGGAGAAGGCCCCGTCTCAGTGCCGCCCACGGCTTCCGGTTCATCAGCCAAAAAACGGTGTGAGCCGGCGACAATCTGTTGTGCGAATCCGGCGGCGCTGCCGGTGACAATTACGTCGGCTGCTGGATTTTCGTTGCCTACAGAGGGTTGGATGTCGCTCATAACCAAATCGTACTCGATCTCGGCCTCGTTCTCGAACTCGAGGTCGAGATCGCGGTCTGTTCGCCCCGCCTCAAGCCTCACCAGTCGGTCAAACGCCTCTTAATACGATCGGTACTACAACTCACGACTCGAAGCTGCAATTCATCGTCGGAATGGAACTTGGATGGCCCGTATTGTGTCTAAAATGTCGCTCTAGAATTGTTGTTATACGTACTATGGCTTTGACATTTTTTTTGGAATGATGGCTCAATGGATCCAGGTTTGGCTGCCAGCTGGCCAGCTCCTCTATGTTCTGGGAAGCATTCCGGGTAGCAGAACAATAAATGACATGCCCGTCAGTCCAGTCTGCTCGCCACTAGGAGCATTAACAAAATGTTATGAAGCTTAAATGCTACACATTTTCAGTCTTTGAGCTTATTGCGCTCCTGTTACTAGCGCTGGCTCAAAGCGTACTTGCGGGAACAACCTATGCGCCAGTGCCTTCGTCTCAGCAATCGGACAGGCGAGTGGCGTTGCGGCTCCACGGTTCAAACACAATCGGGAAGGAACTCGCCTTGGCGGTGTGCGAGGACTTCTTGAAATCTGAGGGGGCAACCTCCGTCCAGCGCAAGCCTCGAGAGAAAGAGGATGAGACAGATATCGAGGCAATTTTCCCAAACGAGTCCGCCGGACCGTTAATCTTCGAAGTCCAGGCTCATGGAACGAAGACGGGTTTTGAAGATCTGGCCGCTGGTAAGTGTGACATTGGTATGGCCTCCCGACAGATTACGTCAGAAGAGGCCCAGCAGTCTGCATCGGCCGGATTGGGCGACATGTTCTCGCCGGCATGCGAAAACGTCCTCGGGTTGGATGGTATCGCTGTGTTCGTAAACCGGAGTAACCCAATCAACGCGCTCACCAAGGAGCAAATCGCTGAAATCTTCAGCGGTGGAATCACCGACTGGTCACAAGTCGGCGGACGTTCAGGAACGATTAATCTCCACGCGCCCGATGAGAAATCCGGCACGTTTGACGTATTCAAGTCGCTTGTACTTGGCACTAAGGCTCTTTCTCCCCAAGCCTTACGCTACGAGAATGGTGCGAAACTTTCCGACGAAGTGGCGACCGACCCGAACGGTATTGGTTTCGGCGGAATGGCTTTCGTGCGCGGCAGTAAGCCGCTCGCTATATCGCAGGCCGGCACCAGACCCCTTCTACCGACGCCCTTTACCGTCGCGACCTGGGACTATCCCCTTTCCCGGCGCCTCTATCTTTATATGCCGGCGGACCCCCAAAACAAATGGAGTCGTAAGTTCGTCGAGTTTGCACTTTCAAGTCTTGGAGGAGGTTCCAAGCTAACGCCGGCCGGATTTTTTGCTCGCAGGTCTGTCGAGTCTGCGCGATCAAAGCTGGAAGTCTTTTCCTGGTGGACTTCCGGCGGCGAAGCTACGGCTCTCGATGCACTATTCAACTGTTATCAGAAGCAATACCCCGGGACTGGAATTCTTAACGCGACCGTTGCCGGCGGTGGCGGATCCGCTGCTCGGCCAGTTTTGCAGGCCCGCCTGGCAGCCAGCAATCCGCCGGACACATGGCAGAGCCATCCGGGTTGGGAGTTATTTGATCAGTACGTAGAACCCAACTATTGCGAGCCGATTACCGAGCTATACCAAAGCGAGGGATGGGACAAGGTTCTTCCTAAGGCGCTTGTCAACTTGATAACCAGGGACGGTAATGTTTACGCCGTGCTGGCTGGTGTCCATCGCGGAAACGTTCTCTGGTACAACACGAAGCTCCTTGCCAAGAACGGAATCAAGGTCGGAAAAAAAATGACCTTTGGCCAATTTTTTGCAGCCTGCGACAAATTGAAGGCTGCCGGTACGCCTGCACTCGGTGTTGGCGATTCAGGAATTTGGGCCTCCGCTCACCTCTTCGAGAACACGCTTCTCGGAGTCATCGGACGCCGGGGTTGGACGGATTTATTCAGCGGCAAAATGAAATGGGACGATCCAAAGGTGAAGCAAGCGATGCAGTATTTTGCAAAAATGCAGGATTACGTGAATCCTGACCATGCACTCCTGACTTGGGATCAAGCCGTCAAAGAGCTGATGGACGGCAAAGTGGCCTTCACGCTAATGGGCGACTGGGCCGATGGCGAATTCATCAAAGCGCATATGAAGGAAAAGGAAGACTTCGGCTGGGTCTGCTCCCCCGGTACTGATGGCTCTTTCGTGATCGTGGCAGACGGTTTCACGCTGGCAAAAGGTGCTCCGCACAAAGAGGAAACCATCGCGTGGCTGAAAAGCATCGGTAGCAAGGAAGCCCAGGAAGCATTCAATCCCCTTAAGGGATCGATTCCGGTGCGGACCGATGTCGACAAGTCAAAGTTTGATCGTTATCACAAATGGTCGATGAATGAGTTTGCCAAGGACAAGTTGCTTCCCAGCTGTGTGCATGGCGAGGCTGCTCCAGAGGCTTTCCAAACGGCGCTGAACAATGCGATAATCGCTTTCACGGTAGACAAGAACATAGAAAATTTTGCTAACGCGCTCGTGCAGGCGTCGGATAATACAGGTCAGGAGACGATCGGAAGACTGGATTTCATAGGACAGAAAATCAAAATTGAGAAGAAGGAAATCCCGCCGGGCGCACCTCCCGAATTTGTAAAGGAAATCAGTGGCGCCGGAAAGCTGAGCCTCGACTTCCATTTTCGCCCTGGAGGCACCCAATTAGATAGGAAGTCACTGGAAGACTTAGACAGTCTGGTTGAGTTGCTCGCAAACCCAAGCTTTCAGCAACGACGTCTCTTAGTTCTTGGATTCAGCGACAACGCTGGCAGTGCCGACCGGAATCGTGCGCTTTCGAAGGACCGCGCGAAGGCAGTCGCCGAACAATTGCAGATGCGAGGTATAACACCTTCGCTGGTAGATGGATACGGTAAGGCTGTACCGATTGCCCCCAATAACAATGAAAACGGTCGCGAGAAAAACCGACGCGTCGAAGTTTGGCTGCGCTAGACTCGCCGCTTCACGTCCATTACGCTCAACTGCTTCGACACAAGCCTCAATTCTTAGTTCGAGTCTCGCCTAGCGTGCTGTTCGATGATATCGGCAACCGCTCCGGGTTGTCGGCCAGCAGGTAGTGAGCGGCGCCGCAAGTTGGCGCATGGTATCGGCCATTCGCCTCGTCCATCCAACGTTGTCCGCACATGCTTACGCGCCCCTAGCTGGTTGTCCCATTCGCGATATGCATGCTGGCTGGCAATGAACATAATGGCGGCGTATCGAACGGTGGGAGTAACAAGTGTGGCGGCATTCGTTGTCCGATCATCAACGGCCGGTTGATGATGAACGCCGCGATGTGGATTGTATCTGCCAAGCGCGACTAAATTTGGTTGCCGGTTCTGATAATGAGCGCCAGCAAATCTGACGCTGCTTGTATTCACATTCAGAACGCCGCCGGCAACCAACCGTCCGATGTCTAACCGGCGCGCCTTTGACCAACTGTCCTGAGCCTCGGGCTTTGTTCGTCGTATTCAAAAAGAGATATGAATACTGAACACGGCTTGACGACCGCCCCGACACACTACGGCAA
>JBKPCS010000032.1:0-10764 GCA_046727495.1 bacterium
GTTTCGTGCCGGGAGCTTTCATGGCGGCAATCGTATCTGGAGCTTTCATCGAGGCGATTTTAGGCATTTTCTTGGCGGACGTTTTGCAGGGTTTCATGGCCATCGCCACTTTTTTGGCCATGACCGTTTTTTCTTTTCCGGATTCTATGGATACCCAGGGTGGTGGGGTTGGGGTTATCCCTATCCGTATTGGGGTTACCCGTATTACCCCTGGTATCCTTACTATCCTTACTATCCATATTATCCCTATTAGCTTCTCGAGAAGACGCACACCGTCGTCGCTCAGCCCGGCGCTGCCCCCCATCGCTGGCATTTCGCGTAGCTGGAAACAAAACACTACAAAGTCGCGCCAGCAGCCGTGCTATTCGTGGCGTTTTGATCTGTTGCGGCCAACGTGCGAGCCCGATATTTGACTCTTGACATGTAAGAGTACGCTCGTACTCTTAGCTCATGCGATACTCCCAGGAACACAAAGCGCAGAACCACGAGAACATTCTTTCCGTGGCCGCTCGTTCCTTCCGGGAGCACGGTGGGGATACTAGTGGCATCGGCACGGTGATGAAGAAGGCGGGCCTGACTAAAGGGGGGTTCTACCGGCATTTTGGAAGCAAGGACGACCTGTTGGTCGAAGCGGTAGCGCGGGCATTCAATGAGATGGGAACGGGCATGCTAGAGGTTGCAAAGGCAGCACCCGAAGGTGAAGCGCTGCGGGCCATCATCGAATACTATCTGAGCCCACCCCACGTGAACTCGCCAGGAAAGGGTTGTGTGGTCGCCGCCCTCGGGCCAGAGCTTGCACGAAAACCGTTGTCCGTGCGGAAACGGATTGAGGCATCGCAAGAAGCGTATCGTGAGCGGCTGTTGCCATTTGTTCCTGGTCAGACGCGAGAAGAAAAACTCGCAAAGTTTTGGGTGCTATTTCCCAGTATGGCTGGCGTGCTCACTGCGGCCCGGGCGACGTCGTCCCCCCAAAGGCGTGAGCGGATGCTGACGGAGGCGAGGAAGTTCTTCGTAAAAAGCTTCACTGAAAAGTGACACGATTTTTTTTGGCCCCATAGAATACGATCATACTCTTTCAATGACTGGATGATGGAACAGGCCGTCATTCGAAAAGAACCGCATGAACAACCAACCCAAGAACCTAACCCGACTGAATCGAGGCTAACCGATGAAATTCATGATCCCCTTTCTCATTGCGATGTTACCGCTAGCGTCCGTAGCGCAATCACAATCCGGCGTTGCCACAGGCGTGCCCAGCGTAGCTATACCTAAAACCACCGAAGTGATTGTCATTCAGACTCCCAAGCAGGGCGTAACCGCTCAACAAATCTTGGCCGTCATACCGGCAGAGATTCGGGCAACTGTGAACCTCTACCTCGACGGGAAAATCCGCGAGTGGTATTCGCGCGGCGATGGCAAAGGCGTCATCTTCCTGGTCGACGCGAAGACCGAGGACGAGGCACGAGCCCTGATGGAAACGCTGCCGCTCGCGAAGGAACAATTGATGGATCACGAGTACATTCCCGTCGGACCCTTGATGCCGCTGAGGGCATTGATGCGCCCCGGAGCGCAGCAGTGACTTTACTCGCGATAGCGCCTGCAGGCCTCTACGAAGAATGCGGCCGGTGGAACTCGCATACTGGCCGGTCCCGGAGCCAGTAAGCTGGCTAGAGTGTTAGGAAGCCCTTTCGGCGAGGTGTCTCTTCAAGTTTGGCCAACAGCGTCATTTCCACAGTCGCCGAGTACAGCGCGCTGTTCGAAAGGGTTGGTCTTCGTAGGATCAAAACTACACCACTCGACAATGGCTACGTCGTAATTGAGGCAGCTGCAGCCCGAGGGGTCTAGACGACGTTATTGGAACACCACATTTCTCGCCCAACCTTAAGCCTTGCTGCGAATTTGATTCGTCGTCGCCGCAACGGATCGGACATCTTCGATGGCGTCTTCGGCCGGTCTCCGTCACATTTCACAATGTACTGGAAAGAGATCGTTGAGTTTTCATTTTACTTTGTCGAGACGTTCGCACTTCCTTTCGCCATCCTGGTCTTCGTCTTTGAGCGACGTAAGGAGCGGTTAGCAGAAGAAGAAGAGCTGAACCAACGCTTATCGGACGAATATATTGGTTTTCTCAAACTCGTTCTGGACAATGCGGACCTCCAACTCCTGCATCGACGTGCTCCATTACAAGAGCTGAGTGAAGAACAGCAGGAACGGAGATTCGCACTGTTCGGAATTCTCGTCTCGATCTTTGAAGGCGCCTACATTCTCGTCTACGAGGAACGTATGAGCCGGCAAACTCGCCGGCTCTGGTCTTCCTGGGAAGACTACATGCGCGAATGGTGTCGTCGCCCAGAATTCCGAAAAGCATTACCGGAACTCCTACAAGGCGAAGATCCGGAGTTTCGCAGCCACATCGAAAGCATCGCAAAGGAGTTTTCCGGGTAGCTTGCACTAGATGCCGCGTAACGAACTTGGCGTCTTCACCCGATCGGCTAACGTACCTGCTATGAAGGTGCCGTTCACGTTGGGAACTGTCGGCCATTTTGGATTGGCTGTTGCTAGTCCCAGCCGCAGCGCGGAATGGTTTAAGCGTGCGCTGGGCTTGTCACTCGAGTTCGAGTTTGAGGAAGGCGTCGCAGTTGGCAATGAGAACGTCACCATTGCTCTGTTTAAGGGAAAGCCTTCGCCGGAAACGATTGGGCACATGTCGTTTCATTTACCTAGCATGGCGAAATTACGGAGGGCGCTGGAGCATCTAAAGCGGGCCGGGGTAGAGATTGAAGATCCGGGCGACGAAATCGGACCGGAAGCGCCCGACTCACCCAACATGGGACTGTGGTTTCATGATCCCGATGGTTACCGTTGGGAGCTCTCAGTTCTGGGAGCGCAAAAACGACCGCGTCGGAAGCGGCCCGCCAAAGCAGCTGCACGCGCAGCGCAACGGTCACGTTCTCGGGCGCGTTCGTAGTGCAGACAATTTGGTCCTTAGCGGAGGCCGCCACTCGCAATGATCTGGTCACCGGTGATCCAGGCGGAATCATCCGAGGCCAGGAAGACCGCGACGGAGGCAATTTCGCCGGGCTGAGCGATCCGTCCGAGCGGGGTCTGGGCAATCGCTCCCCCTATCAAAGTCGGAGCCGATAAGACCGGCACTATGTGTGCCTTCGGTCTCGACCATGCCGGCATTCAGCGAGTTCACGCGGATCTTCTTAGGGCCCAGCTCACGGGAGAGCGCTCCGGTGATGGCGTCGACTGCGCCTTTCGTGCCGCTGTAAACTGCGCTGTTCGGAGGGGTGAGGCGACTGGCCACAGAACCGACGTTGATGATGCTGGCACCCTCGCGGAGGTGCTTCATGGCTGCCTGCGTAATGAGCAGAAGACCGAGCACATTGATGTTAAACATCCTGTGGAATTGTTCTTCAGTGATGGCCTCAATCGGAGCGAACTCATATACGCCGGAATTATTAACGAGGATGTCGAGACGGCCGTAGAGACCTCGCGAAGCGGTACAACAAATGAAGCTGGACATCTGACTTTCCAGAGAAGCATCTTTGGGGATGGCTCACCCGATAGAGCTTGACCCGGTTATTTTCAACCTCCTCTCCTGAATCAACATGTGCGCCTTGAAACTGACTAAAGACCTTGAAGTGATCGCGAAACAGGAACGGGAGCTGGTGCTTCCGCGGTTCGATGAGGATATCGCCTGGGAGCTTGGAGTGCGGTTACGCGAGTTCGCGTCGGAGCGGCGGTTGCCAATAACGATCGAGGTACGGCGCTTTGGCCAGCCACTATTCTATTGCGCGATGAAAGGGACCACGCCCGACAATGCCGAGTGGGTTCGGCGCAAGGGGAATGTGGTGGCACGTTTCCATCGGAGTTCGTACGCGGTCGGGCTTGGCTTGCAACAAACAAACAGCACCCTTGCCGAGAAGTATAATTTGTCCTCAGCCGACTACGCCTCTCACGGTGGATCCTTTCCCTTGAGCGTGACCGGAGCCGGGGTGGTTGGTTGTATAACCGTATCGGGGCTGCCGCAGAGAGAAGATCATGAGCTTGTCGTGGAAGCGTTATGTGGTCAGCTTGCGCGAGACTACCAAAAACTGGCGCTGCCGAACCGCTAACGTTGCTGACGGTTAGCCTATTCGCTGCCGATTTCTTCCAAATAATTTCCCCCCGCGCGGCTCCTCCTAATGAGCATGAAAGAAATCTGTTACCCAACGACCATCCCAATTTTGTTATGCCAACTATTCCTCAATCTATTAGACTCTCTTCAACGATCATCAAGCACGATTAGCAGCGGTCTCTGCCGCTCCAGGCGTGGTGGGATTAAGTCTCGATCTTGACCAGATTAGTGCGACCTACCTTTCAAAAGCGGTCCAAATATTAGTCAGACCCAAGTATGCCGCGGATTGTAACACGGGCGCGAGTCCGGAGGATAAAATCTCAAGCCTGGCTTCCTCTGTTTCGCGTTTATCCAAACAAGTGAGGGCACTGGCTCCAAATGATGCTTTCTACAATGCATTTACGAGCGGCAGTGTTGCGGCTGCCCAGGATGTTTTTCTTTCGATTTTCGGGCTGACTATGCACGCTCATGGTGGATCCTGAAGTCTTACCGGAAAATTACATCTCCGTAAGGTCCGCCGGAACCTTTTGACGACGCTTCCCCTGAGTGTTACTGCCGTCGCCGCCGTCAAGAAAACGGCGAGGTACATAAGTGGATGCTTTTAAGAACCAAGCTTACTGGATAGCGACAATCATCATTGCCGCCTTGCTCTTCGTGGCTGGGCTGCTGCTGGTCAGCTGATGGTTCGACGTCTCTGCTGTCTGAGCAGATTGCCCGCGCCGAGTTCGTCGTCTTCAAGGATACAGGTGAGCTGATTGAGCTCGAAAAGAAAGAAGAGTTCTTTCAGGTTGTCAGCTCCTTCATCGGGCGACACCATTTCCTGACGCCTTTACTCCGCCCTGGTCAATCTCAGTCGCAGTTGCCTGGTTCGCCTTCGCAAACGTCAGCAGTTGAGGGGACAACGATTGGCATGCTGGTGGTGTTGTCAACGCTGCTCGAGGCTACCAGTGAACATCTTGGCGGGTATATAACCCTGCCGAGTAAGGTCGCTGCTGCCTCGCCTTTCGGTTAGGCTCCAACCATGAACAGCAACCATAGCGATATGAGAATCCTGGTAGTCGGGGCCGGCGCAGTTGGCGGTTATTTCGGCGGCAGACTTTTGCAAGCCGGTCGGGACGTTACTTTTCTCGTTCGCCCTCGGCGAGCGGCCGAGCTGGCAAGGTCCGGTTTAATAATTAAAAGTCCGTCGGGCGACGTTACCCTGCCGGCGCCAAGAACGGTGTCAGCGACATCGCTAAACGAGACCTTCGATCTGGTTCTCTTAAGCTGCAAGGCTTACGATCTGCAAGACGCTATTGCGTCTTTTGAGCCAGCAGTAGGATCAGAGACTGCCATTCTGCCGTTGCTGAATGGAATGCGACATCTGGAGGTTTTGGAGTCGGCCTTTGAAGCAGCGAAGGTGCTCGGCGGTCAATGCGTAATCTCGGCGACGCTTGATCAAAACGGTACGGTGATTCATTCCGTTCCCGTGCATTCCATCACCTTCGGTGAGCGACACGGTGGTATTACTGAGCGGGTAGGCGCGATTTTGCCGACGCTGCAGGGAGCGCTGTTCGAGGTGCGGGCCAGCGAAAAGATACTACTCGAAATGTGGGAGAAATGGGTCTTCTTGGCATCGCTCGCCGGCAGCACCACTCTGATGCGCGCGACCATAGGAGACGTGTGTACTACTTCAGAGGGACGCAGTTTCCAGCTCGACTTGATCGAAGAATGTCGCCGAATCGCAACACTCGAAGGATTTCAGCCGCGAGCTTCGGTCCTCGAGAAAATACGCGCGCAACTAACTCATATCAGCTCGCCTCTTACCGCCTCTATGTATCGCGACATGGAGCGTAACGCATTGATCGAGGCGGATCATATCATTGGCGATCTATTGCGGCGCGGCCTCGTGCACCAGGGAGGCGACAGAGATTTCCCGCTTTTACGCCTGGTGTACGCCAATTTGAAGGCGTACGAAAACAAGCGTGCCCGAGCGATGACGCCGCAAGTTCAATGACTTTGATCCTCGACCACGGCGGTTGTAGTCGTCTCAAAATCCATGCGGTCATCGAAAGTCTAGAATACTCGCGCCGTAAGTTGCTTCAACATATGAGGGCAATCGCATCGCACCGGAAGTAATCTGAGCGACCAAGTCATCCGACCACCCCTGCAGCCGCGGCTCAGAATCGAGTTGGCTCATTCTTATGCTCGTTATTCCGCGGCGACGTGAGCTCCTTTTTGGGCAACGGAGCGTTTCATCAGTAGCACCAAAAAAGCAAGGACAACAGCCAACACCGCGAAAATCAAGAATACATCGAAAAAGGCCAAAGCTGAGGCTTGCTGTTGGCGCAAATTTTCCAGGGACTGCCAAGCCATCTGTTGAGATGCGGCAGGATCTCCGGTCTGTTGCAAAAAGCTGGGCTGAACGTCCGCGATGTAAGAATTTACTGCGGGGTTCAGCGGATCGAGATTTTCGTTCAGTCGCAGAGCGTGGAATATTTCCCGGCGCTCGCTAATGGTTTGACCCATGGAAGTCCCAACGCTGCCGCCTTCGTTCCGCAGCAGCGCCAGAAGACCGACAGCGGCGCCACGCAAAGAACGCGGTATGTACAAGTAAGCAGCCACGTTCAGTGGTGCAAAGACCAGACCCAAGCCCGCGACCGTGACCACTCGCGGCCAGACGACATGCCAAGGGGAAATGTCCAGATTGAGTTGGGACAGCCAGAAATTGCCGGCAGCAAGGATCAATAAGCCGGCGGCGATTAACCAACGCGCGTCAAGTCCCCGCCCTAGCAGCGCACCAACGATTATCAACGCAAGGATAGTAAAAATGCCTGATGGCGACAACACCAGCCCGGCATGAAAGGCGTCGTAGCCGAAAAGCGACTCCAGCAGGCTTGGCAAAAGAGTGCTGGCGCCGTACAGCACTCCAAAAGCGCAGAAAATTATGATGCAGGAAATAGCCAGGTTGCGATCACGCAATGGCCGGAAGTTCACGATCGGACTCGGGTGACGTGTTTCCCAGAACACCAGGCTGGCGGCGCCAGCCACGAAAAGGGTGGCCAAAATTTGTACGCGACCGAAGGCATCATTGAACCAATCCCACTCCTGGCCTTTGCTGAGCAATACCTCCCAACAGACCAGGGTAAGCACAAGAAATCCGAGACCGATCGAGTCGAAATTCAGGGGTCGGCTTCTCAACTCAGCTCGCTGGTTACGGAGATACTCCGGGTCGCAGACCATGAGCCAGCAGAAGAAAAACGCCAGGGCGCCTACCGGCAGATTAATTAAAAAAATCCATCGCCATGAATACTGGTCGGTGATCCAACCTCCAAGGGTCGGGCCGACCACGGGAGCAAGCAACGCGGCAACACCAAAGAGAGTCTGAGCAGCGCCCTGTTTCTCAACCGGAAAAGAATCGAGTAGGATTCCTTGGCTGGAAGGTTGGAGACCGCCCCCGGCGAGACCCTGCAGCACGCGGAAGAGGACCAATTGCGCGAGGCTCGTTGCCATCCCGCAGAGGACAGAGCTGATCGTGAAGATAGCGATGGACAGAAGGAAATAGTTACGCCGTCCCAAGTGCGCCGCGAGCCAGCCGGAGATCGGAAGGATAATTGCGTTAGCGGCCAAATAGCTAGTGATAACCCATTCGCTATCAGTGACTGCTGAGGAAAGCCCACCAGCGATGTAGCGCAGCGCTACATTCGCAATGGTGGTATCAAGCACCTCCATGAAAGTCGGAATCACCACCGCAAGCGCGATGAGCCACGGGTTGAAAACTCGTGCGCTTGTCGGCGCAAGACGCGCATCGATCGCGGGCGCTCCAGCGCTCATGGCGTGGCGGTAGCGGATGGACTAGAACTGCTTGGTTCCTGGAGAAACTTGCCGGCATTCGGGCCACTGGGCGCAGTTTTCAAATCCACTGTTGGCGTGACTGATAAGCCAACGAAAAGCGGCAGCTTATCCGGGTCGTAATTTATCACATCGATGCGGACCGGTAGTCGCTGCACGACTTTCACGAAATTGCCGGTTGCGTTCTGGGCCGGTAGCAACGCCAGCGTGGAGCCGGTACCAAAAGTGAAACCGGAGATGCGCCCCTCGAATTTGTGTTTACCGCCGTACATATCCGCCTCCAGCTCGACGCGCTGGCCGATCCGTAAATTACGAAGCTGCGTTTCCTTAAAATTTGCGTCGATCCAGATGTCGCGGAGCGAGCGGATTGCCATGAGGCTTTGACCAACCTGCACGTTGTTGCCCGGATTCACGTTGCGGCGCGTGATGACACCATCAATCTCCGCAACGACTTTACAGTACCGCAGATCGAGCTTCGCCTTATCCAGATCGCGCTGCGCTTGCTCCAAGTTGGTTTTAGCTTGTTTTAAACTGGGAGCGTTCTGAATCACGGCGGCATAGATGCGATCGAGGTCGCCGCTCGGGTCGCGCCGGTAGAATTCATCCAACGTTTCCTTTGGCGTATGATTGTAGGACGAAGGCACGATGCCGAGTTGCGCGGCGCTCTGGAGCATGTCGGCTAGCGCTTGACGAACCGAGGAAAAGTTCTGGTCGAGGTCTGCCGGTACATCGTCCAGGCGCATTCCCGCGGGCGGTTGAGCAGGCAGTCCAAGAGCGACGCGTGCCTGGAGAACGCTTTCCAGCGCCTGTGTGACTTTCGCTTTGGCCACATCGAGCGCTTCGAGTTTTTGGTCATATTCCTCCGCGCTCACTACCTTGGTCGCGCGCAAACGTTCGGCACGATCAAACTCAGCCTGGGCAAGTACCAGCGTGGCCTTGGTCTGTTCCCAGGTAGCAACCCGGGCTCGTATCATTGCAATTTGATTATCGACGTCTTCGATCGCACGAGCGAGTTTGTATCGCTGACCCCTAGTCTGACCAATTAAGCCACGCACGGTGGCTTGCGCCAATACCAGGTTCGCCTGGGCGGTATCGACAGCCGCCTGTTTGATGGCGACCTGGACCTGGTTTGGCTCCGGATCGAGTTCGACCAACACATCGCCCGTTTTCACTCGATTGTTATCGTCGACCAAGACGCGAGCCACCTGGCCGCTGACCCGTGGCGCGACAAAAGTCACATAACCGTTCACGTAGGCGTCGTCTGTCGAGACCGTATTCAACACGTGGAGCAGCCATGGGATTCCCAGCAGGAGCACCATCACTACCAGGATACCGATCACGATTCGCCACCGGCGGCGTTTGCCGGGTGGTTTGGAAATCGGTTGCGGCGGTGGTTGGTTAACTACCGATTCGCCGGCCGCGGGAGCCTTCGGTTCTTCGCTCTGCATGGGTCAGGAAGCTTTTTAGCATACTGCAAACAAGGCCGTCACGATCCAATGCTTACGCCTGTTCCTTCCGGGTAATGAAGGTGGTAACAAGGAATGCGGTAAGAAAGGGGTCGTATCTAAAAATATAACAAATGAACCCCCCGCGAAACGCACCTTTTTGAAAAACAAGTCGGGAACTCGCCGATGAGACCCGGGTTCGCTCGGCCCGTATCGTTAAAACAGCCTCAGTTCGGTGACTGCAATGTCGCCTCGTAGGCAGACATCAATGTCGGCACCTGCTTTGCGCCTGCGGGTGGTGTAGTCGCCCTCATAATAGAACTCATTCTCTTCTTGCTCGTGCCGGTAATTGAGCGGTAGCGGATTAGGGTCGAGCGGACAGAAGACGACCTGCGGCTCCTTCTTCTCCTTCGGGTCAAGGTGCGGCAAATTCACACTGTAGAAAAGTCCCGGCTGCGTTGACCGGACGAGCAGATCACTCAGCACGGAAGTTGCCCACGGGGTCACACGCGCCCAATCATCAATTTCCCCACCTTTCCTGCGGTAGTGCGAGAGCGCCACTCCGGGCCAGCCATGCAGTACAGCTTCGCGGACGGCAGCGACTGTGCCCGAGTAATACACGTCGGCTCCGAGGTTAGCGCCATAATTAATGCCGCTGAGTACCCACTTGGCATCAGGAGCCAGGCGGAGTAAGCCCATCCGTACGCAATCGGCCGGAGTGCCGTGGACGGCGAACCGATTGTCTCCGCGTTGCTCCACCCGCACTCCGCGGTTAGCGGTGATGGTATGACTGGACCAAGACTGGTGGGTGGCAGGAGCGACGACCACCAGGTCATGGCCGAGACCGCGAGCAGCGCGCACGAGCGCCTCTAGCCCCGGGGCATCGATACCGTCGTCATTGGTGAGCAGCAGCTTCATTCAAAACAGCCAAACAGGACAAAGGGTGTAGTGGAAGAAATGTTTTGGGGTCTCGAAAGGGTCAGTCAACAAATCTGCCTCCTCGCTGTTTCAAGTGGGTAATAGGGATGGGAGCTGAAATTTGAGTTTTGCTGCGACCAGATAAGCAACGGTGCGTAGAAAAGAGAAATTGCGGAACCCACGAGCGCGGCGTTTTGCCAACTGAATGATGCCGTTGATTGCTTCAACGGCTCCCTGAGTAATGCGACACTGGAAATAGCTGACGATGCCCGTCCAGTATTGTTGGAATGTTTTAGCTAGTTTTCGAAATGGAGCCAAGCGGCTGCGTGCTGCCCACCGGCACCAGTACTTGAGAAGCTCTGGACCTTCTGAGTCAGAAGCTTCGTAAACGCCTTGCAAGGCGGCTCGTAGAGCCAATGCGCGGCCCAAGGGTCTGTATCGACGCGA
>JBKPCS010000033.1:0-20945 GCA_046727495.1 bacterium
TAATCTTCAGTTCAGGTTCTTCCGACCTTGGTGCGCTGCAGTTTACCACCTTCCTCGGCCAAGTGCTTCGCCTCCAGAGTTCCGCCCTTTCGGGCGGATTCAAAACGATAAATTGTGAACGGAAGGAAGGTACAAGGTGCGACTCAATCCACCGACAACCCGCCAATCTCTTGCGAGATCCTGGCCCTTGCGGCTAGTGTGCGTCGCAACCGATTCCCTCTTCACGATACATGAGAACGATCTTCTTTCTGTTTCTCGCAAATCTGCCGGCGCTGGGCAGCGAAGAGCAGCCGACTTTTCGCCCGAATGAAAACCTGATTGTCGATGGTATTCCGCCAATCCCTGCGTCGATCGTGGAGAAAGCAGGAAAATATAACGAGTACCGCGCCGCCTCATTTGGAGGATGGATTCCAGGGAAACGCGAAATGTTGATCCTGACAAGGTTCGCGGACACACCTCAGGTTCATCTCGTTCGGTTTCCCGGTGGCGCTAGGAAGCAGCTGACCTTCTTTCCCGATCGTGTCAATGACGCGAGATTTCCGGAAGAGCCGGCAGATTACTTCGTACTTAACAAGGATGTAGGGGGAAATGAGTTTTACCAGAACTATCGTTTTGATCTGAAAAGCGGCGATGTGACTCTGTTGACTGACGGCAAATCTCGAAACGAAGCGGGCGTTTGGTCGCATCACGGAAAGCTGCTTGCGTACACTTCGACCCGGCGGAATGGCAAAGACTCAGATCTCTACGTGGTCGAGAACGCGGATAAAACGACCGACCACCTGGTCGCTCAAGTTGAGGGCGCCGGTTGGGAGCCGGTTGATTGGTCTCCAGACAACAAAACATTATTGGTTCGCCAAGAAATCTCGATCAACGAAGCGAACCTATACCTTGTGGACGCGAGTTCTGGCCGGATGACTCGGTTAAACAGCGCGGAGCAGCGAGCCGCTTACACGGGCGGACAATTTGGCAAGGAGGGTCTCTACGTCATATCTGACTCAGGCTCAGAGTTCCGAACCTTGGGTATTTTTGATCTTAACATCAAACAGTTCAAATCATTGACACGAGACATTCCATGGGATGTCGACTGGATGCAGCTTTCTCCGGATGGATCGAAAATCGCTTTTGTAACGAACGAAGATGGAGTGAGCCGCGTCTATCTGCTGGATACTGCCTCTGCAAAATACAGGCCTCTGGACGGGCTGCCTGAAGGAGTTATCGGCGGCATCGAATGGAACAGTAACAGCCGGGACCTTGAGTTTACGATCGGCTCGTATAATGCTTCATCCGATGTTTTCAGCGTCGATGTAAGCTCAGGAAAAGTTGATCGCTGGACGGAAAGCGAGATGGGCGGAATCGATCCGAGCCATTTTGCGAAACCGCAATTGATCAAATGGCCGACATTCGATGGGCGTCAAATTTCCGGGTTTCTCTATCGTCCTCCGGACAGCGCAGGACGAAAGCTTCCGGTGATAATCAACATTCATGGCGGACCCGAAGCACAATTTCGTCCCGGCTATATTGGCAGGAACAACTACTTTCTGAATGAGCTTGGTGTCGCGATCATTTTTCCGAATGTCCGGGGTTCAGACGGGTATGGTAAGACTTTCCTGGATCTCGACAACGGGGAGAAACGGGAGGATTCGGTGAAGGACATCGGCGCGCTTCTTGATTGGATAAAGACGCGACCTGATCTCGATCCGGACCGGATTATGATTACGGGTGGGAGTTACGGAGGCTACATGACCCTTGCCTGCTCCTTTCATTATGCTGATCGAATTCGAAGTTCGCTTGATGTAGTCGGGATCTCCAATTTTGTGACCTTTCTGGAAAAGACCGAGGCGTATCGCAGAGACCTGCGAAGGGTTGAGTATGGGGACGAACGCGACCCAAAAATGCGCGAGTTTCTCCTGAAGATTTCACCGCTGAATCACGCACAAGAAATCACTAAACCTATTTTTGTTGTTGCTGGACAAAACGATCCGCGCGTTCCGGTAAATGAAAGTCAGCAGATGGTCAATGCTCTCAAACAGCGGGGCCAAACAGTTTGGTATCTGGTAGGGAAGAATGAAGGGCACGGTTTCAGCAAGAAGGCCAACGCGGACTTCCAGTTCTATGCGACGGTAAAGTTTGTTGAGGATCAGCTGTTGAAATGAGCGCCGACGGGGTGTCCCAAGGCTATAGGATGACGTGCGGCTTTGGTCGCGCGTGGCGATGGGAGAGATAGGACCTATAGGACTTATGCGACATATAGGACTAATAAGACCGGCCATGCGACCCATCGATTGGTCCCATACGTCGCATTAGTCCTATAGGTCCCATCTCTCCCATCGATGACTCGCGCTTCGATCGTAGGCGACTCGAGGATCGCTCTCAGATTGATATCGCTACAATAAATACTTGTGCTAGGATCGGAGGCGATGGAGTTCGATCCGATCGTTTCTGCTGTTCACTATCATCTTGCGCGGTTGCTTGGGCTTCGTGAGTTGAACGACGATTTCGCTTTCATGCTCGGATTCTTGGGCGATTTGGCAACTCGAAGTCCGGAGGAGGCCTGGAATCGAAAATCGTTTTTGGAAGAGTACGCAGAGCGCGCGGACCTGGATCTGACGTCGTTATTCGTGAAGTTGTTACAAGAAAATCCGTCCCCACCATTCAACCCGACAATTCTGGGCGTTTCTCCAGTAACATTGAAGATTCCGCCGATCGCCGTTCCTCTATTTGGCTTCTGTCGTCGGCCCGATGAAGTCACGATCGCTTCCACCATCCCGGGCTTGAACAAATTGCTGCAAACAGAAGAATTCTGTGAGTTGAATCGATTCTGGGGTGTTCGCCGAATCACTGCGGTCTGGTCCGAACCGGGCCATTTGCGAGAGGTCGTTCGGCAGGCGGGCGAACGGTTGGATCTCAACCCGGCTGCGGATACCATGCCGGAGGGGATCGAGAACGGAGGCATTCCCTCGGTTGATCTCGATAACGTGCAGCCGAGCGATAAAATTAATCAGTGGTTTAGCCCCGTTTTACAACGGAAATACAAAGCGGTTGCAGTCTATTGCGGGAAACGGATTCTGACGTTGGCCGTAGCGAAGCCGTTGGATCCCCGATTGAAGGCGGAGATCGAGGGAGCATTACGGTACCGATTCAGTTTGCGGCAGGTAATAGCGGACGAGGCAGCGCTTCAGCGCTTTGTAACGGCCTCAGAAAGCAAGGCAATTAATACAAGCGGCATTGTGCAGGCGATGATGACCGCCGAACGCACGGGTCGCGCTGGAGATACTCTTGAGGTCATCCATGCAGACAAGCTTCAACAAGCTAGCAGCCGCAACCGCGGAGACGAGCAAGCGGTGATAAAGTTTGTTCATTCGATCCTGTATAAAGCCGTCGACATGGCTGCCAGCGATATCATGTTTCAAGAGTTTCCTCATCGGCTCAGAGTCCGATACAAAGTCGATGGTGACTGGTTTGACGAAAATGGAGAGTTTCCCGGTCATATCGCGAAGCAGGTGATCTCACGGATCAAAGTTATCTCAGGGCTTGAGATTCAGTACGTCCGCCTGCCGCAAGACGGGACCTTTCCAATCAAAATTGGGGATCAGCGGTACGATTTCCGAGTCAACACGTCATATCAGGCCCAGGGTGAACAAGCAGTGCTGCGGCTACAACGGGATCAGCGGAGCATCAGGACTTTGTCCGAGCTGGGCATGCCTCAAGAATATATCAGAGCAGTCGACGATGTGATGAGTGGCGACCATGGTTTGTTGATTCTCTGCGGGCCAACCGGTTCCGGAAAGAGCACCACAATTTACAGCATCCTGAAGTCGCTCGATTCGGTGAAGAACAACATTTTAACCGCTGAGTCGCCAATCGAAATCTTTCTCGAAAACATCAGTCAAACGCAGATCGACGACGATGGCCCATATACCTACGCCATGTGGGCTCGTGGAATTCTTCGCCAGGCACCGGACATCGTGATGATGGGCGAGATTCGTGACGAGGAGAGCGTTGATGCGCTGATGCGACTCTCGTCTTCCGGGCACCGAGCTATCTCGACACTACACACGAATTCTGTATGCGAGGTGCCCAATCGATTTTTCACCTTTGGAGCACAATCGTTTATGGTAGCTGATAGTCTTAAGATGGCAGTCTCTCAGCGGTTAGTGAAAAAAGTCTGCCCGCGCTGCTATATTGATGAGCCGGTTCCTTCCGCAGAGAGATTATCTGCCCTGGCAGTGCCGCCGGCGTGGCTCGCCGGAGTCGGGACGCTGCGGCGCGGCAGAAAATGCGACTTCTGCAGAAACACGGGAGTCAGCGGCCGGAAAGCGATTTTCGAAGTTTTGCTGGTGGATGATGACGTCAAAACGGCGATCCAAGAACGCGCGCCGGCGGTGCAACTTAAGAATCTGATGTCCGCGAAAGGAGAACGTTCGATCTTCGAAAAGGCGGTTCGCGAAGCCGCTGCTGGTGTGATCTCGCTGGAGGAAGCGTGTAAATTCAAGGAGGAGATAGGAGTTAGGAGTTAAGAACTCTCCAAACTGCAGCAATCCTCTGGATTGACCGTGGTTCGACCTTCTAGGTCGCCGCATACGCGTGTCATCAGCGTCGAGTTTGAAGCTCAACCCACAGTCAAGCTGGAAGCTTGGCAGGGACTGCCCCCAAAATCGCAGGATCGAGAGAGGTATCGTCGCCAGTGATCCTCCTCCGCCAAGGCTGCGACGGAACAAAGCCCAGCCGCCCTGCACAACCCAATAAGCTTGCGTGCCGGTTACACCTGATCTACCTCCTTTTCTGATGGGAGCGGTATACGTTCGATATCCCGATGGGCAGATGATGCGGCAGGCCGAAGACGCAGTTCGCGATCTTTGGAGTCAAAGATTGTTGCCCGGCGGCGCTACCTATTGGAAGGAGGGCATGCCCGATTGGAGGCCGTTGAGCGAGTGGCTTGGACAACAGGCTGCTCCCGAGCCCTCGGAATCAGTCGGGGAGCCGAAGGTCAACCGCGAGTACCAATTTCTGATCGATCCGACACTGCTGACGCGTTTGCTACAGCGCCTGCTTTGGATCGGTGCTGCGTTAGCCTGCGTGGGTTTTGTCATCGATTCTTTCGAGTTTGTCCAGATTAGGCTGGGTCACCTGAGCATCCAGCAACTGAGCAGTGATGATCCTGTCCAGAATTTTGTCGGCTTGCTTCAGTCATTTATCGCCGTCGCGACAGGGATTACTTTTTTGAAATGGATTTACCGAGCGTACAAAAACACCCAGGGCTTCGGAGCTGAAGGTTTACGATATTCTCCTGGCTGGGCGGTCGGTTACTATTTTATTCCGGTCCTGGGTTTGGTCCGACCCGTCCAAGTGATGAGCGAGATCTGGCGTGTAAGTGAAGATCCGCATGACTGGCGGCAGAGAGCTGGTTCCCGGCTGATCGGCGTGTGGTGGGCTTTGTTTCTGATCTATTCGATAACTACCCAGCTCGCTCTAAGGATCGCGATTGAGTACTCGATGGCTGATAAGGTTACGCTGGCGAATTGGTCGGTCGCGTTGGGTTTCGCGATCGTCGCTGATGCTGCGGCGATTCCTCTTTCACTTGTGACGCTGCGACTGATTACTCGGATCTATGAGCGCCAGAGAAGTCTGGTCGAGTCGGGTCGAGATCTGTAGTCTACTGGGCGTATCTTGAAAAACCGCCAACTGATCCCGCGCTTGCGGGAGGAGATCACTCTTGTATGTGAGCGAGGCGCGCCTCGCTAGTTCTTGGCCTATGAGCAACGAACAGGGGAGCCCTCGCCTTCCACCACATCGCCGAATTATTCCGACTGCGCTGACTGCGGGACTGGTTATCGCCACGTTTTATGTATTGAGCATCGGCAAGCACTTCTTTATCCCGCTAGTTCTTGCTGTGATCGCTGTTTACCTGATCGATATCGTAAACCGCCTGATCCGTCGCATCCGTATCGCCGGACGCTCAGTCCCGAACTTCATCTCGCTGATCCTTTCGTTTGTAATCATCTTCGGGCTGGGATTTGAACTGATTAACATCGTCGTCCACAACGCGATTCACGTTGCACAAGTAGCCCCGAAGTATCAGGTCCGATTGCAGCAACTCCAGGGAGAAGTGTTCTCCAGAATCGGTTTAGAGGAGCCACCGGAATTGCAGCAAGTCGTAAAGGCAATTGATCTGCGCTCGCTGTTTACCAGTGTCGCCAGCGCCGGCGCTGCAGTTCTTGAGGATGTCACTCTCATTTTTATTTATGGCCTGTTCATTATGCTGGAACTCCGATTTGTCCCTTACAAAGTCCAGGCGCTCTTTCCAGACGCTCAGCAGCGGCAAAACGCGATTCGGATACTCCGAAGGATTGATCGGGACATTCACACCTATCTGGGGGTAAAGACAGCGGTTAGTTTTGCGACCGCGCTTCTTGCCTACATCCTCATGCGGATTGTCGGACTGGATTTTGCCGAGTTTTGGGGACTCCTGATTTTTGTGTTCCATTTTATTCCAACCATTGGCGTGATTGTCGCCACAATCCTGCCGACTGTATTGGCAGCAGTCCAGTTCGGTGACCTCGGCCATGTGCTGGTGATTGGGGTCGGAATTACTGCGATTGCTCAGCTTATGGGTAATGTGGTTGAGCCCAGTGTCATGGGCGAATCGTTGAATCTCAGCCCGTTGACTGTGATCATCGCGCTGATTGTCTGGGGCTCGCTTTGGGGAATTGTCGGAGCTTTTTTGTGTGTCCCTCTGACCGCAATCCTGGTGATCGTACTCGCGAATTTTAAATCCACCCGATGGGTCTCAATCGTGTTGTCTAAGACCGGGACGATCCGATCTGGAGAAGGTTAGATAACATCGATACGGCGAGAGGGCGACAGGCGAGACGGCGATTTGTGGCGCTTGCGGTCCAGTGCCGCGATAGGCGAGGACCGGGCCGTTGTGAGGATTAACAGAAGGTCGCAAAGATCACGCAGAGGTAATTCGAAATGACTCCAGGCCAGCTCTGCGGTCTGCGACTTACATTCACCGTCTCGCCCCATCGCGTATCGCCGTCTCCATCTGTAGCCGTATCGCCGTCTCGATCCGTCAGCTTGCGTGGCGCCTCTTACTAATAGCCTGGATTATCGATTTGTATGCTGCTGCACTTGGGGTTGGATGGCGCGTCAGAGCGGGGTCGGAATCGAGCTCGATGTGGTGGAGACCGAAGTCGCTATCGGGCGAGAATTTCAAGCCCCATTCACGATTCGAAGTGATGCTCCAGCAAACGTAAGCCGTTACTCTGATGCCGAGCGACCGAGCGCGCATGACCTGATGGATATGGGCGCGAAGATAATCTTCGCGAATAAATCCGTCCGCTTTTTCGATGCATCCGTTTTCGATGATCATAATATCCTGACCGGGAAACCAGCGATCGAAACCTTTCAAGACGGTTAATAAACCGGGCGGATCAACCGGGGCATGAGCAAAGGCACTGAGCGACGCGTCTACAAGCTGAGACAGCCGATGAGGTTCGCTCCGGTTGATACCCCAATAGTAATCGAGTCCCACAAAATCTTGCTCGCCGACACACTCTTTTGGGCAAAGAAATTCTGGTAATTTGCCGGCCATCCCGAGATGCCACCAGTTGCTGGTTAGGACGGTACCGATGATCGACATAATCTTGAAGATCGGATCGAAAATACGAGTCCAGGATACTAGTAAGGGAACGCGTTGCCGGATCGCCACCGGTTCAAGGCGCACTCGCTCAGGATCGCCGAAGATCCGCTGCGCCAGGTCTCGGGCCAGCTCGATTTCCTGCCGAGTGATCTCCGAGTCCGGACAGCTCTGGGTGTCACAGCCTACCCTGAGATAGCCACGTCTCCGAATCGCTCGGAGCGTTAGAGATCTCATCGCATGCGGGGAGGGAGCGCTACCAGACAGGGCTGCATTCACCACATGGAGCAAGTCCGGTTGCGCTTGAGGAACGCCGACCGCGTACTCCGAGACGTACAAAGGCTCGTGCCGAACCTCCAAGTTTGGGAACGCGGAAATACTGTCCAAGAAAGGCTGGTCGGCAACGAATCCATCGATCTCTTTGTTTGCCAGCGCGATAAGCCCTTCGCGATGTGTCGCAAATCCTTTACTTGTTGCCGCCGGATATTTCTTTTCGATCGTAAGCTTTGCATTCGAGCCCTGGACATAACCCAGTTTTCTCTCGGAAAACGGTTCACCTTTCCTCACCACCAACCGTTGCGGTGCGCTGGCGTAGCTCTCGGAAAAAGCGACTCGCTTTCTTCGGTTGGACGTTGGTGTGAAACGAGAGATCACTAAGTCGACGGGCGTTTTGGCGAGCAGCGGTTGTTCCGAAACCTTGCGAGCGCGGCGATGGAAGGATTTGCGATCAGTCGTCCTGGTTGCCAGCCAGTCGATGAACGATTGTAGTTCGCCGGGTAAGCCGAGCACGAATGGATTGACGCCAACTTTAGCAAGCGGATTGATGGCGTGAATAATCTTCCGCGCGTGAGAATGTGAAATGAACAGATTCCGTATCAGCTGCGATGCGTTATCGAGTTGATCGGACAGACCGTGATTGTTTCCAGGCGGTACCAGCCAATTCGTTTGCCACCACGGCCTGACGTGACCGTATACAAGCAGATTGGGCTCATTGAAAGTGATCCAATACGGGACTTCTTTGCCAAAGTAAGCAGCGACTTCCTGGGTGTAAGCGCCAAACCAGTGCGGGAACTCTTGCGCGATGAGACCGCCGCGCTCTTCAACGTGAGCCGGCCAGGTAAAATGGTGCAGACTGACGAGAGGCAGCATCTCGGCTCGAAGTATCGTGGCGACGATTTCCTGGTAATGAGCCAAAGCTGCCGCATCGAATTCGCCTCGGCGTGGTTCAACCCGAGACCAGGCGATAGAAAAGCGGAACAGCTTGCAACCTAGGCCGCGCGCCAACTCGATATCTTCCGCGTAACGGTTCCAGAAGTCTGTTGCTCTGCCGCGCGCGGTCTGTTTCTGTTGCTTTTCCCAGATGTCTCGAAAATCAGGGCACGCAGGATCGAACGACTCAGCCTGATGATCGGAGGTGGCAACGCCGAAAAGCAGCTCTGGGAGGGCGGCTCGTCCTCCGTCTTTCGTTGTCTGTCGACCGTTCACCGTTAACCGTGTAACCTGCCGCAATCGCGATGTACAGCTTGTCACCGCTTGCTTCCAAATGGATCTTCAGATTCACGTTCGGTCATAGAATCGAGATGCGGCTCGAATTCTTAACACCCGTTGTCCGGTAGTCAGGTGCCTTCGCCAGGCAATGCCCTTCCCACCGTTGAACGCATCGTCGCCACGAGCGTCAGCGCGAAAAACGGAAGACGGTAGACGGTGGACCGAAAACGGCAAACCTGAAGGCTGTAAGCCTTCAGAACGGAATGTCGTCGGGCTCGACGTCGAGATCAGGATCACGCGGTTGAGACGCGGGCTGACTTTGTGTGCCGCCAGTCGCCGGGCGTCTCGCGGGAGCAGGACCGGTAGGCCCGCCTTCTGATTCGCCGCGGCTCCCGAGTAACTGGAGGTTTTCGGCCACAACCCGCATCCTGGAGCGTTTCTGGCCGGTTTGTTTATCGTCCCAGGTATCGAGCTGCAGACGCCCTTCGATAAAGACTGGCCGCCCCTTTTTGAGATACTGCCCAGCGATTTCGGCAAGACGAGCCCAGAGGACTACATCGACGTAGGTAACCTCTTCCCTCCGTTCGCCATCCTCGCTGGTAAATACCCGGTTAATCGCCATCCCAATGTCTGTAACCGCAGTACCTTTCGGTGTGTATCGGACCTCCGGGTCGCGAGTCAAATTTCCGATCAAAAGCACGCGGTTGAGATTGGCCATAACTAAGATTTGGGGGTTGGTGCAGAGACTTTAGCTGGTAACTGCTGGTAATGCTGTAGAAAAACGACCGGATCGAGCTTGAATTTAGCACGGAGCTTAGTGATCAACGACGGTTCTCCATGGAAGATGAAGTTGACGTAGTAGGCCGAATCCAAATGCCGAGCGGTGTAAGCGAGCGGTCGTTTGTCCATTTTTTGAACCTGCTCGATCTCGGCACCCTCTTGGGCGAACTCAGATTCGAGGCGTTCAATAGTTTCTCTCACGGTATCCTCACGGCCATGGCTATCCAAAGCCACGAGACATTCATAACGCTTTTTCATAATGTATCAACTTATTTCTGCTCGATTGTAAATGTTCATCGCGGAAGTAATCCCATGCTCCGCTACATGCGCAATCGCTTCTACCGATCGCTCGATCGCCTCCCTCACGATTTTTTCTTCGTCAGGGGCGAACCTGCCCAGCACATGATCGACCATTTCCTCACCGCCCTGGGAGGCGCCGATGCCGATCCGGAGACGCTGAAACATTTCTCCAAGATGGTCAATCACAGACCGAAGCCCGTTGTGGCCTCCGTCGCTGCCGCCTGCTCGAAGCCGGAGTCGGCCGAGGGGTAAAGCGACGTCGTCAACCACAACCAATACCTCTTCCGGAGCGATCTTGTAATAACGGCTCAACACTCCAACGGCTTCGCCGCTGCGGTTCATGTATGTCAGCGGCTTGGCCAGGAGGATGTTCCCCCATTTGCCGAGCTCGCACCCCCAGCTCGCGGATGGCGCCAAATCGATGCGCTCTTTTGCGGCGAGTGCATCGATTACCATGAATCCGACATTGTGCCTTGTATCAGCGTATTGTGAACCCGGATTACCAAGTCCAGCCACAAGACGCAGGTCTGCCATCGTAATTTCCGACTGCTACTCCTTACTCTTGGCCTCGGCCTTCGGCTTCGTTTCCGGGGCTTGCTCAGGAGTCTCAGGCTTCTTCTCTGTGATAACTTCCGGTGCGGTTGGTGCCGCCTCTGCCGCCTCTTCAACTTCTTCTTCGACTCGGGACTCGACAACGCTGACCACAGTCAATTCACCATCGGTAACGGCTTCAACGCCTGCAGGCAGCTGAAGGTCTCGGACATGGAGCGAATCGCCAATGTTCAGGTTGGAGACGTCCACATAAACGATACCGGGCAGATCTTGGGGAAAGCATTCCACTTCCAGAGTTCTCAAGCTGTGCTCAAGCAAGCCGCCGAATGTCTTGACTCCAACAGCCGTGCCCTGGGTTTCGATCGGCACTTCCGAAGTGATTTTTTCGGTGGTGGAAACCGCGTGGAAATCGACGTGGACAATTCTCCGGTCTAAGGCGTTATGTTGTACTTCCTGGATCAATGCCAATTTGTTTGTGCTGTGGTTGCCTTCCCCAATTTCGAGCTCGACCAGAACGTGTTCACTGGCAGCGTGAGATAAAACGTTCTCCAGGTCGCGAGCACTGAGCTCCAGGTTTGTTGGTTCTTCTTTTGCGCCGTACACGACCGCGGGAACCAGGCCTGCTGCTCTGATTTTCTTAATCGCGTTACGACCCGCCAGAGTGCGTTTCTGCGCTTTTAGTTTAACTTGTTGAGCCATAATTCTCAGGATTGTTTTGCGTTGATCTCAAATAGCGAGCTGACCGATTCATTGGTGTAGATGCGGTGGATGCCTTCTCCCAGAACCTGGGCGATGGAGAGAACGGTGATTCGGCAATCCGGCCGGAGCTTGACCGGTGTGCTATCGGTGGTGATCAGCTCTAAGATCTCCGAATTTTTAAGACGGTCATGAGCGATGTCTGGGATGAGAACGGCATGGGAGACGCCTGCGTAGATGTCTTTCGCCCCATATTTCTTCAGCAAAGCTGCGGCGTTTGTAAGGGTTCCGGCCGTTTCGGTGAGGTCATCGACCATAAGGACTGTTTTGCCGTCGACATCGCCGATTACATGAAGCGCTTCCGTTTCTGTGGGACTTTTCCGGCGTTTCGCTACGATGGCAAGGGTAGCGCCCAGCGCTTCCGCGTAGGCCGACGCCAGCTTCAATCCGCCGACGTCCGGTGATACAACGACTAGATTCTCGAGTCTTTTCTGTTGGATGTAGCGAATCAGCACAGGCGCCGCATAAAGGTGGTCGACCGGAATATCGAAAAAGCCCTGGATCTGTTGCGCATGCAGGTCGAGCGTCAAAACTCGATTCGCTCCAGCGGCGTCGAGCAGGTTTGCAACCAGTTTGGCGGTGATCGGTACACGGGGCTGATCCTTGCGATCCTGCCGGGCATATCCGAAGTAGGGAATCACCGCCGTGATCCTGTAGGCGCTGGCTCGGCGAGCTGCATCAATCATGATGAGCAGCTCCATGAGATTCTGATTGGTCGGGGGGCAGGTCGGTTGAACGATGAAAATATCTCTTCCCCGGATATTTTCATTGATTTTGACCCGGGTTTCGCCGTCGGGGAAGGAACTAACGACTGCATCACCCAGAGGCATGCCAACGGATTGGCAGATTTTCTGGGCCAACGCGGGATGCGCTGATCCTGAAAAAATCTTCATCTCTCGATTAAACGGAGTCATGGCCTGGGTAAGAGGAATCGTGATTGTACCCCCGAAAACGGTTTTTGCAAGAGGACCGCGGCCGGGTGCGGTCCTGAAGGGGGGAGCTGACCTGAAACTAGGTCCCGGCAATCCTCTCAGAAGATCCAAGAGTCGCTATCGAAAGGCGACCACAAATCGTTCAGGGGGGGGTTGGCTCTCTAGAAGTCTGGAGATCGAGAATGGTTTGGTTCACTGGACAGGTCGGAGCGAAAATGCGGCGAAGCCGCGAATCAAAATAGCCTCTAGGCTATTTTTAGCTGCAGCTTCGCCGCAAGTTGCCAGGGGTGAAAGGATTGGGTACCGAATCCTGAAGGAATGGCCTGTGATTTGTAGTCGCTTCGTGACCAGGACTACCCGTTAAAGCAGCAATTCCGCCAGTTTTTCGCGAAAACCCTCATTGTCTGTCACCGAGTAACCGGGATCTGTCTTTAACCTCAGTTCCCGGCCATCAGGCGCACGGAACCGAAGGAAGAGTGGTTGAGTTCCCGGGTGCTGCCGGATGAGGTCGCGTAGAGCGAGCAATCGACTTTCATCCGCCTTTTCGAAGGGAATATCGACCACCAACGGCTTAAGCGCCTTGCGCTGCGAAATGCCGCCAATCTCAGTGGCAATCAACCGAGCAGTGTCCTCCCTTTTATCCAGGCGCGCAGCAATCGACACAATCTTGCCTTTGTCGATTTCTTTCCCGGACTTAGCAAAAACATCGTTCCAGACCATGACTTCAATCGCTCCGGTAAAATCTTCGATTGTCAGGATGGCAAACGGTTTTCCCTCGCGCCGGGTGAACTTTTTTTCGAAGGCCGAAATTGAGCCGGCTACCCGAACGGTGCTTTTGTCCTCTAAATCTACCAGGGCGCTGATCGGCTGGAACCTGCCGCCTTCGATCAGATCGCGATAAGGGTCAAGCGGGTGACCCGTCACATAAAAACCGAGCAGCTCCTTTTCGTATCCGAGCTTCTCGCTGATAGTCCATGGTGTAAAATCTACCTTGTCCCGTGCAACGTTGTTCGAAGGAGTCAGATCTGATTCTCCGAACAGGGAGACCTGGCCGCTGGCCCGATCCTTTTGCGCCAACGCCCCAGAGGCCAAGGACTGATCAATTCGCGCGAATAACTCGGCTCGATCTCGTCCCGTAAAATCGAACGCGCCTGCGCGGATTAGACTCTCCAGAATTTTCCGGTTAACCGACCTGGAATCGAGACGGCTACAGTAGTCCTCGAGCGATTTAAAGGCTCCAGCTCGTTCGCGCTCGGCGATAGCGCTTGCCATAGCGCTTTCTCCAACGTTCTTGATCGCTGCAAGCCCATATCGGATCCCATGTCCTTCTTCGTCGGGTACGAACTTCAGATGGCTTCGATTCATGTCTGGCGGCAGAATCGCGATGCCCATTCGCTGGCACTCGGCAACGAACACGGCGATCTTCTCCGTATTGTTCACCTCGTTGCTGAGAAGCCCGGCCATAAACTGCACCGGATAGTTGCCTTTCAGATAAGCTGTCCGATAGCTGATCAAGCCATATGCCGCGCTATGGCTTTTGTTAAAGCCATATCCAGCGAACTTCTCGAGCAGATCGAAGATCGCATTCGCCTTCTTTTCATCGATTCCGTTGATCCGCTTGCAGCCCTCAATAAAATTTGTTCGCTCTCTAGCCATCTTAACCTTGTCCTTCTTTCCCATGGCCCGACGTAGCAAGTCGGCTTGTCCGAGACTGTATCCGGCAAGGACGTTAGCGGCGCGCTGTACCTGTTCCTGGTAAATCATGATCCCGTAGGTATCGGCACAAACCTCTTTGAGAAGCGGGTGTTCGTACTTGATCTTGGTCTGACCGCGTTTGCGTTTGATGTAGTCGGGAATCAACTCCATCGGTCCCGGACGATACAACGCGATCAATGCGATGATGTCGTTGATGCTATTGACATCGAACTGCTTGCAAAGGTTGGTCATCCCGCCCGATTCAAGCTGGAACAAGCCAACGGTTTCGCCTCGATTCAGCAAATCAAAGGTCGGCTGATCTTGAAAAGAGATCGACTCAAGCGAAAAACTTGGATCCTGTTGGCGGATCAGGCTGACGGTATCGTCGATAACTGTCAGTGTTTTCAGCCCGAGGAAATCCATCTTCAGCATTCCCAGGTCAGTAAGCGGCCCCATTGCGTATTGGGTCACCACCTCATCATCGTTCCCGCGGCACAGCGGCACGTAGTCATCGAGAGGTTTATCGCCGATCACGACTCCCGCCGCGTGAATGCCTGTGTTGCGGGTAAGGCCTTCAAGCAGAGTCGCATATTCCCAGAGTTGGTGAGTTGCTTCTTCTGTGTCGACCGCTTGCTTCAGCTCGGGGTTCTTTTGGTAGGCACCGGCCAGTGTGATGCCCAGCTCGTTCGGAATCATCTTAGCGATTCTGTCGGCATCGGAATAACTTAGGCCGGTCACACGACCGACGTCGCGGATCACGCTCTTAGCACCCAGGGTGCCGAACGTGATGATTTGGGAGACCGCTCTTTGCCCGTATTTCCGGCGGACGTAATCAATCACCTCGCCGCGACGATTTTGACAGAAATCGATGTCAATATCTGGCGGGCTAACGCGCTCCGGGTTTAGAAACCGCTCAAAGATTAACCCGAAGTCGAGCGGGTCCAGGTCGGTTATCCCGAGCACATATGCAACCAGCGAGCCGGCGGCTGAGCCGCGTCCGGGACCCACTGGAACCCCCCTTTGTTTCGCGTAGTGGATGAAATCCCAAACAATCAGGAAATAGCTGCTGAACCCGGTCTTCTCCAAGACGGAAAGCTCGTAATCGAGCCGGCCACGCAGTTCCTGATCGGTTTGAACGCGGTCGCCGTAGCGTTGACGTAATCCCTCTTCGCAGAGCTGCCGGAGGTACTGCTCGCGAGTCAACCCTTCGGGTGGCGTATAGGCGGGATATTTCGAGACACCGAACTCTAACATCAAATTGCATTGATCGGCGATTTGAAGCGTGTTGGTCAGGGCATTGGGAACTTCCGAAAACAGAGCGACCATCTCTGCGGAAGACTTGAAATAAACCTCGGTCGGATAGTGCATCCGCCGCTCATCGTGAATCATCGCGCTGGTCCCGATGCAAATGAGCACATCGTGAGCCTCGTGGTGTGATCGTTCCAGAAAATGGACATCATTGGTGGCTACCAGAGGAAGGTCGAGACTCTTCGCCATCTCCAGCAGAGCCCGGTTGCACAGGCGCTGCGCTTCAATACTGTGATCTTGCAGCTCAAGATAGAAATTTCCTTTTCCGAAAATTTCTGCGAACTCTCCTGCGGTTCTTTGGGCCTTTTTCAGATCGCCCGCCTGGATTGCCGTATTGATTTCGCCCTTAAGACACCCACTTAAGCCGATGAGACCGGAGCTGTGCTGCGCCAGAAGTTGTTTGTCGATTCGCGGCTTGTAATGGAATCCGTCCAGGTGCGCGGCCGATACCAGTTTTACCAGGTTGTTGTATCCCTCCGCGTCTTTAGCCAGCAACGTAAAATGGAAGGCAGCGTCTCTAGCCGAGCTTGCTCCTTTGTCACTCATCGATCCTGCCGCCATGTAGACTTCGCAGCCGATGATCGGTTTAATACCGGCCTTCTCAGCAGCCACATAGAACTCAATCGCCCCGTACATATTTCCATGGTCGGTAATAGCCACGGCCGGCATCCCATACGTCACAGCCTTTTCCATCAGATCCCGGATCCGGACGGCACCGTCGAGGAGCGAATACTCGGTGTGTAGATGAAGGTGAACAAAGGAATCAGACATCTCTGATTTTAAGCTAGACGAGGGTGAGTCTGAGTGCGAGTGCGAGTGTGAATATGAGCCGTTTAGCTGAATTGATTAGAGATCATATCCGTTCCAAAGGACCGGTCTCTTTTGCGTGGTTCATGAAGCAGGCTCTGTATCATCCGGAGTTCGGTTACTATTGTTCGGCCCGGAAACGAATTGGGCGCGAAGGCGACTACTATACCAATGTCAGTGTGGGCAAGGCATACGGCGAGATTCTGGCCGGACAGCTGGTTGAGATGTGGCAGATCCTGGGGCGCCCAAACCCGTTTTCGATTGTTGAACAGGGGGCCGAAGATGGACAACTAGCGGCCGATATAATTGAAGCTCTGCGGACCAATTACGAAGAGCTTTTCCGATGCGCGTTTTACAGAATCGTCGAACCCGTCGCGCGCAATCGAGAGGAGCAGCGCGCCCGCCTAGAGCCTCTGGCAGAAGTATCCTGGGTTGATCAGCTTTCAGATTTGGAACCCATCACGGGCGTACATTTTTCGAACGAGCTGTTAGATGCGTTGCCCGTCCACCTTGTTGAGTATTGGGGAGACGAGTGGCATGAACTCTTCGTTCGCGATGCAGATGATGGCTTTGAGTTTTTGCGGTCCTCCGATCTGAATTCCGACCTAAAGAAAACGCTCCAGCACATAGAGGTTTCTGCTCCCTACCGAACCGAAGTAAATCTTGCTGCGAGCGAATGGGTTCGGGCGGTAGCGTCAAAACTTGCTAACGGCTTCGTTTTGATTGTCGACTATGGGTACCCGAGAGCCGAGTACTACAGTCCGGAACGACACGAAGGCACGCTTACCTGTTATTCAAAGCATCGAAAAAGTTACGACCCGCTCGTGCGGCCGGGTGAGCTGGACATCACCGCACACGTAGATTTCACTGCGCTCGCGGAAGCGGCGCGGAGAGCTAGTCTCAGCGTCGCAGGTTTCACCGATCAGCATCATTTCATGGTTGGCGCCGCAGAATCGCGCCTGCGGCAGCTAGAGCAGCAGATAGCGATGTCCGCTGGATCAGCGTTGCACGCCGGCTTTGTTCGGAATTACCGAACCTTGATGCACCCTGGTAACCTGGGGCTGACCTTTAAATTTCTGTTGCTGTCCAGGGGGGTAGACGGAAGACCGAGTGGATTCTGTTATGCGCGTGAAGGCGCTTTGTAGAAATGTCGCGACTAGAAAGACGAGTGTGATAGCGTAACCTTATGACGGATCGGATCAGAGAATTGCTTCGAGCCAAAGATTGGCGTCCGTTCACGGTACACCGAGTTGGCGGTGAATCGATTCATGTGGGAAACCGCGAGACCGCCTGGATCAGTCCGTATGGACGTTTTGTGTTCGAAAGGCAGGTCGGCCAGATCGAAGTCCTCGGCCCGGATCAGATCGCCGGCGTTGATGTCGGGTCTTTGAACTTCTCGGAAATTCAGAATCAGACTGGGTAGGATTTCATCGAGGTTCTGCGATTCCGGTGTTCGCAGTGACGCTGAGAGGTGACTTTCGCGCTACCCGAGGCTGCCCCTCTGTTCTGGCGCTTGGCAAAAGTGAATTTTAGAAAGTGAAAATCGATTTTTTCTTTAAACTTTTGCAGGTTGCGGCCGATAGAGAAGCATAGTTATGCGGATGGGAGGTAGAGGTGGCATGACAAAAGAAGAGCGATCGATTATTAAGGCCAGCCCTCAGGCTCTGGTTGATTATCTGGGTTGGGTGGTACAGCTGCCAGAAGAAGAATTTGGCCAAGTCGTCGAAGATATCATCAACGGCGAATAGAGAGATGGTGCTTTCGCGCCTCTTGTCTGGCGATCTTAAGATCAGCCACCCTTCGAGGAAATTCTTGGTTCGAGAAATTTACTAGCTTTTTCCTTTCGCCTGAGATCCAGGCGTAACTGACTTGCTGTAAAGCACTTATGCCGAGGAGGGGACTCGAACCCCTAAGGATTGCTCCACCAGATCCTAAGTCGGGTGTTCCCTAGAGAGAGAACCCATTGTAAATCAGCTACTTAGGAGCATCGAGCGGCAGTAAGCGGCAGTAAATGGCTTGACATAGTGGCAGCGTATGGCAGTATCGGTTGGATGGTGCGCCCCGCTTCTTTGAAGCCTTACCGATCAAAGACAAGTCCAAATTTGCCTTGGTGCGTGGACATCCCGAGTTACCTTTCAGACACTTCCAAGAGAAAGCGGCGATTCTTTGAAACAAAGCGCCAGGCTGAGACGGAGTGCGAAAAACTGGAAGCTCGACGCGATAACTTTGGCGTCTCTCTATCCACAATGACGCCGGCCAGGATAGCGGAGGCCTCTGAAGCCTACAAACTGCTTGAGGGAGGCTCTGCTTCGTTGCTCGATGCTGTTCACGGCTTCCTGGCTGTACAGAAGGCCAGACAATCGAGTGTCACCTTCCTTGAGCTGTTTAACCTGTTCCTGGAAGCGAAAAAGGACCGTAACGACCAATATAGACGCGAGCTGCGAGTCACGCGGGACAGATTCCCTCAATTCCATGCCAAGCTGGTTTCCGATATTTCTTATCTCGAACTAGAGAAGCCGCTAATGAAGATCTCTGCTGGTGGTCGTAATCCCGTCATGCGCTACCTGCGCGCGGTGTTCAACTACGGAATCAAGCGCGGCTACCTTATTGAGAATCCGATCTCTCGGTTAGACTTTGCAGATCGTCCCAGGAAGGAAGTCGAGACGCTCACAAACAAGCATGTCGAGGCGATGCTTAAGCACGCCCTGTTAGAAGATATCCAACTGCTGCCTTTCCTTGTGCTTGGACTATTCTGCGGCATCCGGCCCGATGGCGAGTTACAGAAAGTCGATTGGAAAGACGTAGAACTTGCTGACAAAATTGTTACGATCCGGCCAGAAGTATCAAAGACGAAGCGCCGACGGTTCGTAGACCTTTCCGAGAACGCAAAAAGCTGGCTGGAAGCATTCATCGAGAAAGCTGGTATACAACGCGGTCGCATCGTAGGTGACATGACCGAGAGCGAGCTGAGGACGCATCGAACAGCGAATTGGAAGGCCGCGGGTATCAAGCACTGGCCGCAGCAAGGAATGCGGCATACCTACTGCAGCAATTGGCTAGCTGAACATAAGGACATCAATAAGCTGGTCCTGCAGAGCGGTCACGATTCGGTTGATACGATGTTCCGCCATTATCACCGCGGGACTACTGAGGCTGACGCAAAAGAATTTTGGGCTATCCTGCCCACTGAAGAGAAAACAAACATCAGGCACATCAAGGAAGCCAACCTGTAATTATGGAATCCAGACCAGTGCAACAGCAATCGGACTTCATCGATCGCCTTTTGAAAGTCATCGACGAAGATCCTAAATCCATCATGGATTTTCTAGATAACGAATCGAGCAAGAATGGCTGACGTAAATAAGGTCCCCGAATGAGAGTTTTTGAAATCATATCCCCACAACAAGGGACCGCCTTCGTGCCGGTCAGCGAGCTTCGTAGAATCGTTGCAGTAAACGACAAAAGGACAGTTGAGCTGATCTTTAGAGATTTTCAGGCGAAGATCACAACCAAGCAGGGCCGCGAAAAGCAAGTGGCAACAATCCTGCTAAATGACGTCGAAACTGGCAAAGACTCCGTCCGAGTTGAACCTAATCAACTATATACTGAGGCAGTTGTTTTTGGATTTTAAACTTGTTAAAGCGGGCTTGCGTGATTCTACGCGAGCACGCCCAAAGAATTAGCTTCAACCGGCCCAGGAGCGATTGGCGCAACCACCGCCTCTAGCCAGCTCTCGCTAATAGCGACCTCAAGATCCGGCTCTTCTTTTGCATAGCCAGCTAGGGTATCGAACACCTCGCGAGTCTTTCTAGCCGCATCCAGACCCAAATCCTGGCGTGCGCTCACGAACACGGCTCTATCTTTCTCCAGCTCTTTCACGGCTTTCGAAAATTGAGCAAAAGGCTTCAGTTTCGATTTTATTCCCGAGCTTCTGCGCTTTTTCCAAGCGCTTTTTGAAAACGGTTTCCAATCCTTCGAGTATCGCTAGGGCGTGACTTGCTTTCTGAGCATCGCCGGGGAAAGCATGGCCGGAGATGCTCGGCTCAGCTCGGTCTTGAGCAAGCTGCGCCGACTTTCCACGGCTTCGGATATCCATGAAGTCGCTGTATTCTCTCAGGGCCCTCTCATCGTAAATATTGCAGCCCTCTGATCGCCAGCGATACAGAGTCTGCTTTGATTTTCCGATTAATCGGCTCGCTTCGTTGATAGTCACGCCATTCTCACGCAGTCAACACCATGAGACACCCCTTGAGAGAGCTTTTTACGAGGGAGAACGGGGGAGATCCGTCTCGCAGTCTCACCAAATCAAAGGTCGATGCGCGCTCAAAAGCTCAGCCCCGGACCCCAGGACTCGATATGTGCAATGCAGTGAAATAGATGCCTTGTCACTAATACTATGACTGCAATGCGGCCTTATCTAGCTTGCCTGCTTGCGAGTGGTTCGGCTGATCGCTCCGATCCTGGCATTTACTGCGGATGAAGCATGGGGATACTTTTTTGCCGTCCTTGGCTTTAAAGACAGTCAGAGATCAAAATTGGTGGGCAGTATGACCACGTCGCGAATGGTCATCCCGCGTGGCCGTGTCAGCATGAACATCACCACATTGGCCACCTCGCTTGCTTCGATCAGGCTGCCTGATTCCTTTGCCTCCTTCAATTTCTCCTCCGGCCAGTCGGCGAGAAGCGCG
>JBKPCS010000034.1:0-7565 GCA_046727495.1 bacterium
AGATTGCAAACATCTTGAAGCCTGGCACCTGTAAAGTAGCCAACCAGGATCGCGCCCTTCCAATCTTGCTCCGCCACGTTGAGGAGTCTTGCGATCTCTTCTGGAGTGAAAACGCCCTTCTCGAATCGGCCCTTCTTTAGCGCTGGAACATTGGCCAAAGGATTTTTCGAGAGTGTTCCTAGCTTGACCGCCTGCCGGAAAGGAGCGCCTAAGATCTTGCGCACGATAAGGTCGGCGGTCTTTGGTGTCCGGCCGCCGTTCAGTAACTGGTTGCGGTAATCCAAGAAATCCTTCGGCCCCAGCGACGCGAGGTTCGCTCCCGCGCGCGGCCCTAGCCATTCAAGAAAAGCATCTTTAATCCCGGTGTATTTGGTGGTGGTGGTTGGCGCAATAGATCCCTTGAGAGAGTTGATCCAATCCTCTAACGCCTGCCTGACGCTCGTATAGACCAGCGGGCGCCCTTCAATTTCGCCCAATAGCCGTCTGAGGTTTCGCGCCGTGACTTCGCCCTGATCCTCAATTCGAACGTCCTGTTCGTAGCCCCGAGCGATATCTTGAGCCTTTAATTCCAGATCTTTCCTGGTGACCGGCTTTCCATCTGGCCACTTGTCACCCTCCAGCGGTGTGTGACGAACCTTGGTGCTGCGCCAAACTCTTTTTGGTCGCCCGTTCTTAATCGTGGAGATAACCGCGATCCAATAAGGGCTGCGGCCCTGGGGGTCTTTGATGATAGATGCCATAGGAAGCGATTTTCCTGCACAATATTCCTAACCGACGCCATTGTCCAGCACCATTTCGTATCGTTTATTTCTCTGGGGAGGAACGACTTACGCGAGGGGGTCTAACGAAACTCGGGTTCCTTCTCTAGGCCGGTTGCTTTAAGGTACCGGTCGAGCAGTTCTTCCAACTTGTGGTGCACGGGAAGCTCTTTCTCTTTTGCCGCCTTTCTCCTTAAGCGGAGTAAACACCGTTTTCCTGAACGATAATAGTCTTCGACTCGTAAGTTCACGACGGGACCGATCCGGGCAAAGGTGTAGGCAAGGACCCCAAGCAGAGCGCGATCCCGCGGCCCGTGTGTGTGGATGGTCGACCGCGTCCAGAAGTCTTTGAACTTCACCTTCGACAAACGCCGGCGTTTTGCCTTCGGTCCGCGAAAATCGCTCGGTCTTGACTTCCCGGGCCGGATTCAAGGCCAAGACCCCTTTTTCGGTAAGCCAGGAGAACAGCATCCGGATTGCGGCCATGTGCCGTTTGACCGTTGGAGGCGCTGCCTGGCGCTGTAGGGTCTCGATGTACGCGGCAACCGTAATCGGCTCAATGTCTTCGAGATCGTGGTAACCGGCGCGCTCGGCCCAGGCCAAAAACTGCTGAATCTGGCCGGTAATAAGCGGCCCCGGTGTGCGCGTTGCGGATCGGGACCGTAAAAAACTCAAAGAACTTTTTGCGGGTTGATGGTCCGGCGCGTGTGATGATGGTTGGCGTTGCGAAAGATTCGCTAGAAACAACGGCGAGTTCGGAGCCCGGCATTCGCCGCTAGAGGTTGGAGCTCGATACCGACTGCCCAATCGCTCGCTACGGTTACAGCGAGCAAAAAGTAGCCGTCGCCGTCGTTCTGAACATTGACGGCACCCTGGCCCAGTTCGAAGACATCCGGACTGTAAAAGGTAAAACAGTCCTGAACCGCCCGAGTGTTGTTCCCGGCCAAGCCAAGTCTTCTGGCTCCGGGCTCAACCCCTGTTTTCTGTGGGACAACACCGCCTATCTTTTAGGCTTTAAAGAAGACGACCCCAAACCGGAACGCACAAAGGAAGCATTCAATGCCTTCCGTGAAAAACATAAGGCGCTGGAACGGACAATCAATTGCCCGGAATTCTCGGCTGTCTGCCGTTTCCTCGAGTTCTGGAACCCAGACAACGTCGCCTCTTACCCTATTCTATCCGAATTCACTACCGGGTTCGGTGTCTTCCAGATTGCCGGAGAAAGACAATTTGTTCACCAACACCCAAAAGTCATCGAGTACTGGCAAAACCATCTTCTCGAAAGCGATCAGCAGTACAAGCCGACGATGCCGTGCCTTGTCATTGGAAAGCTTTCTCGAATCGCTGCCACACACGAGCCCGCCATCAAAGGAGTTAGGAACGCAAAGTCCAGCGGCGCAAAGCTAGTCTCTTTCAACTGCGACGCATTCAATTCCTACGCAAAAGAACAGGCCCACAACTCCCAGTTTCCGAAATCGCCGCGTTCCAATACGCGACCGCCCTCAATTACCTGCTGCGTTTTGACAGCCGCCAACGGGTTATCTTAGGAGATACAACCACTGTATTCTGGACTGAAGAACCCACTCCAGCAGAGGACTTGTTCAGCAATCTTTTAGACCCTGCCCAACTCAATCAGACCAAAGAAACCGAAGACCAGGCGCAGAATCAGAAGATCCGCACGATCCTCAAACAAATAGCCCAAGGCGGCCAGCCGAGCGAACTAGGAAACCCAGCCACCCGTTTCTACATTCTTGGCCTAGCGGCCAACGCTTCCAGACTCTCGGTGCGGTATTGGCACGTAGCCACACTTGGAGAGGTTACCCGCCGTATCGGCGAGCATTTCGCCAGCCTCTCCATCGTAGGCAGCAACAAATACGCTGAGTTTCCTGCCGTCTGGCAGCTTCTGGTGGAAACCATACGACGGGGAAAATCAATCCAAGAAGACTTGCAAAGTGCTTCACCCTTACTGGGTGGAGCAATCATGCGGTCAATCCTCAGCGGAAGCGACTATCCGCAGGCCCTACCGCAAGCCGTACTCAATAGGATCCGCGCAGATCAAAGTCTGAACCCGACTCGTGCCGCTATTCTAAAGGCCTTTCTTACACGAAACTTAAATCAAGAAACAACCATGTCCCTGAATACCGAAAACGACGATGTTGCATACCGCCTGGGACGGCTCTTTGCAGCTCTAGAAAAAACCCAGGAAGACGCGCTAGGCAAATCGACGATTCGAGAGCGCTTCTACAGTTCGGCCTCGGCCACACCAGGCGTTCAGAATTTCGTGCGAGGATGAGCGCCAAGTGTCTATAATCGTGGTGGAGCCTGGTGCATCGGTGAGCGTTCGGAATAAAAAACGGGGATGCTGAATACCTGGGCTAAGAGCCCCGCAAATCTTCATTTCAGAGCCGTCCTGGCGCTTCCGGGGTTACGGGACACTGATTTATTTATTTGGCTTTGGACCGCTGTATTGGGCGCACAACGCAACTCTAGACGTAATGCCTCATTTGAAGAGATTCTCAGGGTCTAGCACGGAGACGTTTTCTCCTGATTCAAGCCGATCCGGAAAGATCGCCATGCAATAACTTGGTGCCGCCTTTGTGCTGCGATAGCGCAGGGCCGAAAAGCGACCTGAGTTAAATACAGCAAGTCCAAGTTCCTGTGTGGCCGTTCGCTTGCGTGCCTTCCACGGCTGCGCGAGCTCGGCCATGTTAATTCCGAGAGCCTCCCGAACCGGCTCGGCTGAGAGATCGAGAATGCGATCGAGAACGATGTTCACGGTGAAAACCACTTTGGGAGGAAGGTGCAAGTTGGGGAATAACGCGCTGAGGCCCGCCTCCCATTCTGCGTTTGCAGCCCGTTCGCTTGAGGCAAGATAAAGTGTGTCAGGTCCACCTATAGGTGTATAGCGCCCGCCGACACGGCCAGGTCCACCCGCGAAAAGCAATTTAGGATTGAGGCGCATCACTGTCGGTTGACCTCCGGATCCGATCATCAGCCCAAGGAGCGATGAAGCTGTTACAACGCGCCAGTACACGCCTGCAATTCTAATCGGAGGAATAAGTTCCAGAGAATGGCGCAGCGCCTTACCGGTCAGCATTTTAGTCCGGTTGGCCCAAGAGTGCTGCCTGCACTATTCCTGCAAGCTCCTCAACTCGCCCTTCTTCAATCATTTGCCAAGGAGTCTTAAAATCCAGCTCAGCATTCGAAGCATTGAGCCAGCGACGAAATTCCGTGACATCCCCTTGCATCAATCCGAGAGTTCGAGCCACTTCCTCGAACGCCATCAGCCCTTTGTGGACTGTCGGAGAATCGGGTGTCTTGTGGGCGGTCCTAGCCTCAACCTTGATCAAGCGCGCGAGCTCCGACACTGAAATATTGTAGAGTTCAGCTACTCGGCGGACATCGAGCCGGCCGCTGTTTTCGTCGAACAGTCTAAACGTATAGTCGGTGTCGGCAAAAAGCCGCGGCCTCCCAGTTCTTTCCGGAGAGGCTCGGCCATTGCGCGCCTGGGCTATCGATCTCTTCTTGGGCGCGGGTGCCGTTTTCATGACGATGTAGTCTACCTATTTTCCACCGACTTTCAACCCGAATTCCACCCCCCGCCCGCTGGCGATTAATGATTCACTTTCCCAGCTTTCACATTCGTAGCGTTGTGAGGAGGGAAAGCGCGAGTTGCTCAAAGATTTCGTCATTCTTCGGATTATTGCGAGAGGAAACAGCGCCGCTGAACCACATGCCTGATGTGCTCGCATGCATACTTATTCTTGAGTCATCACTCGATGCCCATTGTAAGAAGCCAAAGACGGTCAAAGCGGAATCTCCTCCGAACTTAAGTTGACCGAATGAGGGCTTCGGTTCGCATTTTCCCCGAGTCGTATACCAACCGTTGAGAAGGTTCCTAATTTTCCGTTGCCTGACCGCTTCGCTCCCCGTGTAGATTGCGAAAAATGCCGGCGAGATTGATCAATGATTCAGTTTCGAGGTAGATGAAACATCCTTTTTCGTTTTCGAATTTCAGGACCCAATTGCCGGGTATATGAAAGGAGCCCCAATCTCGACCAATCATTATATGTGCTGATTCCTTCTTCGCCTTCCGTCTATGATGGTTCTCAACGTTAACCAACGATGAAGTCATCATCGTCCCGGCGCTTTTTCTTTAGCTTCGCGCGATGCTGTTTTAGTTGAGCAGTTTGTTTTTCGAGGTTCTTGATCCCGGCGCGAGTAAAGGCTTTAGCCAGAAGCGGCGCAAACGAAATAGCAACGCAAAAGAAAACGCCTGCGACAATGAGAGCGCTCACAACATATGGGGCCTGCGCAAAATTGTAGCGCTCCAGCGCCGGAACGCACTGATAGGCTTGCAAAGCCACCCAATACATGATCGGGCTCACAACAGGCCAATGATCAACAGCAGCGACATACGCGCCTGCGCCAAGCAAAATCGTCGCGATGGTAATTAGCGAAATCGCCTCTTCATATTGGGTCTGGGGTTTCTCGTTCATGACTGCTGCTTGAACTTACGAATGGTCCACCGCTGATCCCGCTTCCAGAGCCGCCCAGACTGAAACAGAATTCCCTCGACGACGAAGTTGTTGGTCGGTCCGCCGTTCTTCAGCCCGATGAATTCTTTCGGCGGACATACGTCTTCCTCGACTTCTTGAACTGAGGTTTGACTCTGATTTCCGATTGGCTGGTTACACCTAATGGCAGCCCGTTACCGGAGCTACCTCGATTCTTCGAGAAAGAGACATCTGAGTTGGTCCGTCAAATAATTTTGTTGGAGTTGTTAACAAGCGTTGGCCAGGGGGGAGCCACGATGTTGGAGGGCCTGCAGATAGCGTTGAGGGTCATAAGGGGTACGGTGTTTCCAACAAGCAAACAGGATGCGGATCCATTTGAAAGCGACGGAGCGCACCGCGGCATGATGGCCTTTGCCCCGAGCGCGTTGGCTACTGTAATGGGCTTGAGCCCAAGAGCAGTAGCGGATGGAGCAGCCGGCAAATTCGTGAAAGGACTGGCGCAGGAACTTCGGACAGGCTTGCCGGAAATGGACGCTAGCCTTTCTTTCGCCCTTTTTGCCGCTCTTCATCCCACTGGCACGTCGCACTGGGGCAATGCCAGCAAGGGTGGTTATTTCCAGAGCCGATTCCCAGCGCAGAGGGTCTGAGCCAAAGGCAGTGAGCAGCCTGGGAGCCAAGGCTTTTCCCGCACCGGGCAGGTTCTCAAAAAGGAACCGATCGGGATGAGCGGCAAAGAGTTCGGCAATCTTTTTGTCGTAGCGAGTGATATCAGGCGGCAGATGCTTGAGTTGACGCGCTAACATTTGGACTCGCAAAGCAGCGGGCTCGATGACGGCCGGATCCTGGGTTAAAGGCTTGGTTTTTTTGACTAGTTCAAGGCGTTGGAGCATCCTTTTTTCTCCGCGGCAATTATGCCCATAGAAGAATTTGCGCAACGTAGGAGCACTTTGTTTTTGGATTGCTTCCAAGGTGGGCCAGCGTAACAACGGATCGGCGGCTAGAGCCGTGGAAGTGTCCTCATCTAGTAATTCCAAGGCCAGAGGGAAATAGATCTTGAGCTGGCTTTGAATGGCATTGCTCAAGCGACCGCGTTGATTGACCGCTTCACGACGGCCTTGATTAAAGAAGCTCAATTTGCGGCCCAGCACTGAATCGGGTTTCAAAGCTCTGAGCCGATCACGATGACAATAGAGCAACTCACAGAGCAGCTCCGAGTCAGGTCGGTCATCCTTAGCTCCCCCGGGACTAAAGGTCTCTCGATAACGAGCCAACTGCAAAGGGTTAACCGCATAGAGCTCAAAAAACTCGTAACCCATCAGATGAAAAATCAGTGCGCCCCGACTCTGCTCTAAGCAGACCAGGATTTTGCCTTGGCCCTCAAAGCGTTGTTCCAACTGGCCGATCCATTCCATCAACGCCTCAGGCTTTTGGTCAACGAGCTGATGTTCGATTTTGTTTGGCTCTGTGGCCGAACGTAAAGCGACAACGTGCTTTTGATCGGCCCAATCAATACCAACGTAAGCGGCGAGCGCTTCGGGAGTGGCAATTGACGCTTCCATAATTTTGGCTGATCACTGGTGTTGGGTTTAATCGAGCCGCTTGAGTCGCATAGGAAATCCTTATGGAAAGACGTAATTGGAATTGGCTCCCATTCGTCAGCATCTGAGCATTCCTCATGGGCTCAAGCTTACCCGCCTGGTTCGAAAGTCTCGTCCAATTCATCCACTGAACAGGACGACAATTCGTAACCAGGCGAGGCGCTTGGGGCGAAGTTATTCACAATCGGTGGTCGCTCACGCTCCAAAGCGGAAAATTGGCTTTGGCCCCAGATCGATGAATAACTTCGGAGCCACCATAAGGACGACGACGAGTTCGAGGACGATTTAAGGGTACTAGGCAGATTCATGTAATTTTATACGCTAAGTTTATACGCTAAGGGCACCCTTTTGTGCGGGGACGGCGCCAGCGGACCAGCTTCCGGTCGAGGTATACTGGCCGTAGAGCACGACGTTATCCCACTTGATGGGGCTGACGTGTTCCAGCAGGGAGAGATCGATTCCGTTGGCGACCGGGTCGCACCAGCTGAATCCGAGAGATTTCCCGCCGCCGACGCATCAGCCGAGCCTCAGTACGCAGATTCCACGTCTCAGCGTCGAGGTACGGAAAGAGGTTCCTTAGCGTATAAAATTACATGAATCTGCCCAGTACCTTAATAATGTTCTCTCACTGAGACAAGAGCCTGCGACGGCTGCAGTCAAAGAGGAAATAAAAAGATGAATAATCGGACAGT
>JBKPCS010000035.1:0-35563 GCA_046727495.1 bacterium
ATTTACCTAGCCCCACGATTGGGCGGGAGCAAACAGATAAGACGAACCTGAAGCAGATCATCAATATCGTCCGCATCTTGAGCCGCAAAGCGCTAGTGTTAGCGTTTTACCGATCCGCTGCCAGAGCCGGTTGGCGGGTGATCATGATCTCTAGATCGGCTCCCAGAGCAGCCGATCTATGATCCGTGGGGATTGCCTTTGGAAGGAGAATGGATAGGACGCTCGCCGGACACTATCGGTGCAGAAGAGCGATCGCGATCGCGGCGATAATGCCCAAAGGAACGAGGATGAAGAGTGCTATGCGCATGCCAATCGCGAGGCCGTAGGCAAGCGGGGACTGACCGGGTGGGACAGCCACGAGCCGGGCGAGCCATTCGTCGAGTTTCATTCGATGTCTTCGTTTCGTATACGACGCACTCTGCGCCGAGCGAGGATCTGCTGGATACGCAGACCATTTTCCAGTGACGGGACAGTGCGGCCATTGAGCCAGTCGCTCACGCTCGAAGGTTCGATGCCAAGCTGTGCTGAAATCTCGCGACCGCGGCCACGTTTAGCTTCAACGTAGGTTCGCAAACGGTCGAGCAATTCTCTGGTCAACGGCTCGTTATCGTCGCTGGTCATGCCTCAAGTTTAATGCGGCAGCGCCGTACAAGCAAGGCTTGATAATTGTGCGGCATTACCGTACATTTGTGCATGACAACAAGGAAATCAACGAAGGCGGTGGCGCAGTAAGTAATGGAGAAACTAAAACTTTCAGGATTGAAGCGGAGTTACATTTTCAGGATCGAGCTGGGGCCGTATGTGGGCACTGAGCGCAGGAGGTACGCCACGTGGTGGGCGGAATTACCGGGTAGTCGGATAGTCTTTGCGCTGCAACGGGACAAGACGATTCTGGCCCGGAAGATCGTCGAGGGCGCTGACTATATCGACCCGATGGATCTGCATAAGTGGGCCACGATTTTTACCGGCAACGCGCTTTATCACGAGATCAGGCGCGAGCTGGAGCTGGTCAGTCGTCCGATGGTCAAGACCTGCAGCGCCGAGAAGCCCAAGACGGACCCTTACCACTGGCACACCTTCGAGGTCGGCTTCGGTACAGAGACGCTGGCCAAATGGCGTGAGGAGGTGCTCTACGTTCTGGAGCACAAGTACAACGTGCGGGATTGGAGCCGGGAGCTGCCCGAGATCGAGGCCAGTCACCAGCCGGAGATTGAAGCCGCGCACCGAACGATAAATGGAACTGCAGGGGGTGGTCGTTGTATTCACTCGATTCGGTCTTTTGCGAACTGGTTACGCAGCGCCAATTCGACGTAGTAAGCTTTGGAGCTACTGATCCTTTCGGAATGGGTTACGGAGTGTCATGTATCCAAGCTGCGGAGTTTCCGAAGGGCCGCGTCCTCCAGCCACACGGACAAATTGCCGTATTGCTCAGCGGCACGTCTGACACGCGTCAGCGTCTCCTCGCTTATACGGACTGAGATGGTCGTCTTGCCGGGGATGGGTGGCCGTCCCCTGCTTCGTTTCTTCGTCTTTGTCTTCGCTGTAGTCACGGAAGGAAGTGTCGGCATGGGAAAATAAAAATCAATTAAATTATGTAGAAATATGTTGCACGGGCTGCAGGAATAAGCAACATTAAATTATTTAATAATATGAAAACAGTGAATGGCAGCGCAGAGCTGCCGAAGAAGAAAAAGACTCCGAAAGTGCTGAAACGGAAGATCCTCGACGAGATCGAAATCAATGTTACCATCTGACCGAAGCGTTCGAGCTGGCGAAGATCGTAGGCTGGGAAAAACACCGGCTTTTGGAACAGGCATGCGAGTGGTGGCAAATCACCTTGAGCAACCAATTCTGGGACTTGTGGGAAGAAGACGACGGATAACTTCACGTTGTCGCGGCTAGCAGAGGCGCAGATCGAAAGGTTTGCGCCTTTTCTTGTGTAGAGGTCTCGAGCTCGCGACCTGTTGTTTCAGTCGTCCAAGCCATACAAAATCTCTCGATCCGAAAAGCTGTGATCACGGACGTATAGCGTGTCCTGCTCGCAGATGTCGCTTTGGAAGTGCCACGGGGTGCGCAACACCTCGCGCAGGGTGGCAGCAAACTCGCTATTTCTGCCGCTTTCCAATTCCGCGACCATCGCCGCGAACTGGCTTTCACTCACCTGGGCGTTCATCAGCGCGATCGAGAGGCTGGCCCCAAGCTCCAGCCAAGCTCTGATCGAAGCAAAGAGTTCTTGTTCTTGGGCGCTCAAAGGCCGGTTCTGCCAGTGGTGCAGGGCGCGGGCGGCACGGCGGCGTTTATCCAGTCTGGCGGCATAGGCGCGGGCTTGGGGCGAAGCAAAGTGGCGGGTTCTGGAGGTCATGCCGGAAGAGCATACACACCAGGTGCAAAAGTGGGAGACGCATGGTCGGCTAACAGCCACGCCAAGGCCCCTGGCAGCCCCGTGGACGCGTTTTGACCCCTTCAGGGGTGTAGAGAATAGCGGACGAGCCCCTTGAAAGCGTCCTGCAAGTGTCCGGTGATTTTTCGGATTATTGGTGATTTGTCAGCCTATCAAACGCCTGCCGATCCGCTCTGGGACTTGGTGCCGATGGCGGGACTCGAACCCGCACGGCCCTTTCGGGCCAACGGATTTTAAGTCCGTTGCGTCTGCCATTCCGCCACATCGGCTTGTGCCGTGAGGTGGCTAGGAATCAAGCCGCACAACGGAATTGTGCAAGCGCAAATTCGACCGGTGCGGTGAACCTGGGAGGCAACAGCAGTGTAGTGGCTCTTCCGGCCACTACCGGTTTGTCATCGACGCCCTCTCGCCCTGGGAAGATGAGAAATGGGGCTATGCGGGTAGTTTGTCTACCAGATCCGGTTGCGGCTGCAACGGAGCCTTCGGACGGGCTACTCGTCCGTTCTGATAGATCTCTGTACGGAAAATCGGTATTTCTTTCGGAGCCTCGATGCCGATCTTTACCGCATCGCCGTCGATTTTCGTCACCTTGATATGAATATTATCACCGATGACAATCCCCTCATTTACCTTTCTGGATAATATAAGCATCCTAACTGCCTTCGTTTCGCTTGCCTCTTACTAATTTAGACTCACTCCTTATGGAACTATTCTGCAAAATTCCGTGATTCACCTGGTCGGCCATTAAGCCGTCGCTTGAGAAAAAAACCGCTCTTTCAGGTCCTGGTTTTGTTTTAGCCGCTCGTCCACACGATTGCTGAGGCGATCTACCTCAGAGACCAGCGCTTCGAGTAACGGATGAACATATTCTGGAAACCGGCGAATCACCTCATTCGCGGACGGATTGTCATCTAACTGAAATTTTGAACCGATCTGCTGCAGCACCGCCTCGCGATGTTTGGTACACCGCGAAATCAGGCGCAGTTGCGCGCTCATTTGCTCTTCCAGGCGTTCGTTTTCGACCGAGTCGCGCCGATAGAGTGTCTCTGTTTGTTGGTTCAGCAGGCGGAGTAGATCGCCTTTTTCTTGCAGTTCTCCCCTCAGAGCATCGACCAGCTGGTCCCAATCGAGTTGTGTTTCCATTCCGATATGTTGTGGGGTTTTAGGCTAAAAGGTTTTGTAGATAGTTACGGAGAAGACCGACTGCCTGGGTGTGGATCTGGCAAATCCGCGATTCTGTCAGACCGAAACAGGTCGCGATCTCTGAAAGGCGCATGCCCTCGTAGTAGTACATGGCCAAAACTTTCTTCGGGGTGGCCGGCAACTGGGAAATCCGCTCCACCAGCAGTGCCATAATCTCTTTGCGATCCAGAACGTCGAGTGCCGGTGTCCAAGACTCGTCCGCGATCACTTCGTGCAAAGATTGATCATCGGTTTCGCCCTGATCATCGACGCTATCGAGCGAGACAAAGCGGACAGGACGCACTTGTTCCTGCAACTCCGCCAGCTCTTCTTCGGTCATCTGCAGCTCTTCGCAGAGCGAGTGCTGGCAAACGTTTCCGCCATTCTCTTGTTCAAGCTTCGAGATAGCGCTGCCAAGCTTCCTCGCCTTCGAACGAGTCGTCCGGCTCATCCAATCCATCCGGCGCAGTTCGTCGAGAATCGCACCACGAATTCGAGTGGCGGCATAACCTGCAAAGCTGCTCTGCTGAGATGGTTTATAATTTCTGGCGGCGGCGACCAATCCGGTCACTCCGACGCTCTGTAATTCGTCGACCTCAATCTTACTTGGCAACTTGCGTCGCATTCGATCCACGATCGAACGAACGAGTGGCAAATGCTCCTCGATGAGTTTCTCGAAAGTGGACTGATCCGTCGTAGGGAACCCGACTTCTTCGTCGAACTCGGGCAATGTATTTAAGTCTGATGCGGCTATCATCGGCGTGGCACAATACAAAGCAACTACAATGCCAGGTTGCACATTATTTCCGTAAGTAACTTATTTTAAGATACTTACGTTATAGACACCGCTTTCAGTCGACTGATAGGCGCCGGGAATCGGCAAATTTTGCCTAGTCAACCGGGAAGGAAATGTCGGCTAGGCAATTTTTGCGTTATTGCGTCGACCGCTTCAGCAATAGAGCGATTTTATGATGAAAAAAGACTGGAGAATCGGTCTGAAAATAAAGATGCGCACGAGGTCGCGATCCGGCCATTGGTGGAAAAATCGATCACCACCCCGTGGAAGTGGTTGCCGCACGAGGTCGCGATAAATCGCGACCCTACCGACGATGGGCAACGATCCACGATCGGTAGAATCGCGCTTCCGCCGTCGCCAAGCCTATGGGGGACAGGTCGGCGCGACCTCGCGTACCTGCTTTCCTTACCGCGTCAGCACGCAGCTTCCAGCACGCGCTCCTCCATCCGGCGAATCGGCCGGTAGTAGCTGTCTCGCTGAACAGGGTCCCTACCTGCTTCCAGGATAGTCCGCTCTAAAGCTGAGACCGTTTGTTCCTGCGGCGTCTTTGCGCCGGCCATGTGAAAGATTTTCTCTTCCATCAGCGTGCCATGCAGATCATCCACCCCATAGTTAAGGGAGATTTGAGCGAGCGGGAGTGTCATCGCAATCCAGTAGCCGGTGATGTGGTCAAAGTTATCGAGATAAATGCGGCTGACCGCGAGATTTCGCAATTGGTCGAGTCCCGAAGCGGCGCGGATGTGCGAAAGCTCCGTTGTCTCTGGAACAAACGCGTAGGGAATAAAACCGGTGAAGCCATGAGTCTCATCCTGCAGGCCCCGAAGTTGCCGCAAATGATCAACCCTTTGTTCGATCGTTTCGATGTGACCAAAAAGCATCGTACAAGTGCTACGTCCGCCCATCCGATGCCAGATGCGATGAACATCTTTCCATTCCTCAGCAGTCTCTTTTCCTCTACAAATCTTGTCTCGAACTACGGGATCGAAGATTTCTGCGCCACCGCCGGTCAAAGAATTCAGCCCTGCTTCCCTCAGCATTTGAAGCGTCTCAGCAATTGGCAACCTGAGGACTCGCTCCGCCAGATGGCGAATTTCAATCGCGGTAAACGCTTTGATATGGAGGTTCGGATCGAGTGCGCGAAGGTTTCGCAACAGCTCAAGATACCATTCGCCGGGTAACGTGGGATGGAGTCCGCCCACCATGTGCACTTCCGTAATTCCCTGCTTGAGCGATTTGCGGGTGGTCTCAATGATTTCCGGAATTGCCATTTCGAACGCGTGCGGATCGCGTTTCCGGGCGCCGAACGCACAAAATTGGCACGAAAGAATGCAAATATTGGAATAGTTAATGTATCGATTCAGCAAGTAGGTTGCCCGATTCCCATTTTTGCGTTCACGGACAATGTTTGCAATCAAACCCAGCGCATTGATATCGGTGGAGCGATACAGGTGGGCTGCTTCATCGTCGGTGATCCGCTGTTCGGCAATGACCTTTTCGTAGATTGGTCGTAGCGCCTGAGGGAAAAGGCGAGCACTTGTGAAATTTTTCACAAATTGAACCTGACACAGGACAATCCTTCCATCAAGCTCGCGAGATCCGCCTTCGCTAAGGCTATGGCGGACAAGTTCCACCTGCGCTTAGGCTACGGTGGACAAGCCCGCCTGCGCCAAGGATACGGTGGACAACGCTCTCGCCAAGGTGATCGAGGAGAAGACTTTGCCTGCAACTCTCTTCCATCACATGTGTTGTAGAGGATACGATGAGCCATGCCGTGAGTGTACTAACGGTAGATCGATTCATGCCTTCTCCGGAATCTCCTGAACCTGAAATCGAGTGGATGGCTCGCATCCGGGACGGCGATATGGAGGCATTCCGCTTGCTGGTCGAGGCGCATCAATCTCGTGTGGTTGGAACGATAACAAAAATGCTTGGTTCCGACGCGGAAGCCGAAGATCTCGCCCAGCAGGTCTTTATTCGTATCTGGAGATCGGCGCCGCGCTATAAGCCGACAGCGAAATTTACGACCTGGCTGTTTCGAATCACGCGGAACCTTGTTTTCAACGAACTAAGACGCAAGCGTCATTTCGCCAACCGCGTAGAAGAGATTCCTGAACCGGTGGAACGCTCGGAAAAAGAACCTGATCAGGTTCTGCTTGATAGTGAGCTTCAGATAGCGATCCAGGACGCAATCAACAAGCTCCCTGAGACACAACGTCTCGCAATCGTTCTTCGCCGCTACGAAGAAATGCCGTATGAAGAAATTGCGAAAGTGATGGGGACGACCGTGCCTGCGGTGAAAAGCATTCTGTTTCGCGCGCGGGCAGAGCTCAGGGACCGGCTGGCGAAGTATTTACAATAGTCAGCGACGAACGGCTGTCTCAGAAGTCTCGAAGCGACTACAAATGTTAGCCAGAGGTGATCCGGCAATGAACGCCGACAGCGCCGTTAATGCCAACATCGCCGTCACCGGCGGGAGACAACGCCGACAACGCCGTCACGGTGGACAACGAGCGTTTTGGCGTATTTTGAAGAATGCAAAGAGGCCTAGCTCTATCCGCGGCTCCTATTCAGTTGGCGGCGATGTTGGCACTGCCGGCGATGACGGCGTTCTCATTGCCGTGCTTGGCGAAACGCCTGGCCAAAATATCGGAAAAGGTCTGTAGGGAGCATTGATTCTTCGGATAAATCGGCGACTGCCAGCTCGGCTGCTCGCCCGCAGAGCCACGCTCCAAGCCGCCCGGCATCATACTCAGCGATTCCCCGGGCGAGTAACGCCGAACAAACGCCGGTCAACACATCGCCCGATCCACCGGTCGCCAATCCGGGAGTACCAGTGGAATTGAAAGCCAGCGGTTTACCGGTCTGGCCGACGAGGGTCCGAGCTCCTTTGAGCAGTAGCGTCACCGGATACTCTTTTGTAAACTCCAGCACAACTTGCGATCGGCTTTTATCTTTTGTTTCCCAGATTCGAGCCATCTCTCCCGGATGCGGCGTAAGGAGCCGGGCGCCGGCGCAGTTCTTTAGACGGTCGGTGTGACCCGCCAACATGTTCAACGCGTCCGCATCGATGACCATTGGGCCGGCGAAGTTGGAGATAATCTCAAGCGTCTCTTCGGTCCGGCTACGGCCGGTGCCGGGCCCGAGGCCAATCGCGTCCAGGCGGTCACTCAATAAAGATCGAAGATCGTCGACCGGCTTGACCATGATCTCCGGTGTTATCTTCGTAACAACGAAGGGGTAGATCCCTTCAGGCACATAAAGGTAGGTGAGTCCTGCTCCGGCTCGAGCAGCTGCTTCGGCCGACATGATCGCCGCGCCCACCAGACCACGCGAGCCTGCAACAATGCCCACCCGCCCCATGTTGCCTTTGTGCGAGTCGAAAGGGCGACGAGAAACCAAATGCCGCAGATTCACAGGTCCTGAAAGAATTGGCTCATCCGCTGCGGCGCCGGCCCGGATGGAAAGATCTTCAAGATCTACCACCAATATCCTGCCGACAAACCGGGTGGCGTCATCCCGCACGAGAGCCCTCTTCGGAAAACCAATTGTTACCGTGACATCCGCCAGCACCGCGTCCGGATCGACGCCCTCCTCGCCTACTCCGGTCGGCAAGTCGATGGCGTATACGTTTGCACCGGATTCATCACGAACCATGTTCAACTCTTTTGTATAAGCCGCCAGCGCCGGGCTTAACTGAGGCCGCGAACCGAGTCCAAGGATACCGTCTAAAATGATCTTCGGTTTGGACTCATGAATTTTGCGGAGCGGATCATCAACAGTAATCGGCTTCAATCCTTGCAATTTCTTTGCCGGCAGGGGCTGGAGCTCGGGCGAAGTTTTCCGGATCCAAATTTCCCATCCAGCCCGGGAAAGCGCGGCGCAGGCAACTAATGCGTCGCCCGCGTTATTGCCTTTTCCCAGGTAAGCCAGGCAAACGCCGGCTTGACGCTCGAGGCCAAGGATCGCGTTAGCGATCCCGAGACCAGCCTGATCCATTAAAGTCTCCGCATCGACACCCTGGCTAAAGGCCGAGCGCTCAATCTGCTGGATTTCCTGCGTGCTCAGGATGCGGTCGGACATATGAGTGTGAGTGCGAGTGTGAGTGTGGACTAGGTGGTGATGCGGCCGATTCAGGCTCGCACTCGTTCTTTTATTTTTTGTCTGCTTCGACGTGCAAAACGATCTGGACATCGTCGCCGACGATCTGTGTGCCTTCGATCGCTTTGTTCCAGGAGAGGCCGAAGTCAGAGCGCTTCAGTGCGGTGGTAGCTTCCCAGCCGGAAACCGTCTTTCCCTGCATGCCGGCACCTTTGCCAAGCAATTCCGCTTTCAAAACGACTTCCTTGGTGACCCCATGCATCATCAGATCGCCAGCGATATCCGCTGTATTGTCGCCGGTCTTGTTCACGATTTGCTTTTGAATGTGATTTCCGGGTATTTGGCCGCATCGAAAAAGTTTGGAGAGCGTAGATCCTTATCCCTTTGTTCGTTCGCGGTATCGATGCTGCTGGTCTTGATTTTCACTTCTACCGATGACTTTTCTGGATCAGCTTCATTGAAGTGAATCTGACCGGAAAAATCGTCGAACTTGCCGGGCACTTTGGAGAAAAGATGCCGGACCTGAAAACCCATTGTCGAATGGACTTTGTCAATCACGTAGACATAAGCCAGAGCGGACTGAGCTAACAGAACGGCCGAGAACGCTGTTAATAGATGTAGTTTTTTCATAGCGATGGAGACCAAACCCTGGTTTTATCAACCCAGATTCGAAGTTGCCTTCGGAATCTGCCGCGTCAAGCGCCAGGCCGGTCGCAACCCGGATACATAAAAGGAGAAAACCCGTTCGGCGGCACGGCCTAACGGGTTTTCTCAGTCTGCGGGGGGAAACCTTGTTTTTCCAGGTGAGCTTATACTTTGCCCTTAAACTCTTTTCCTGGGACGAACTTAACCGTCTTTGACTTTGGGATGCGGATCTGCTGAAGTGTTTTTGGATTTACACCTTTTCTGGCCTTTCTCTCGACCACCTTAAAGGTTCCAAAACCGACCAATTGCACGATCTTATCTTTCTTGACCCCGGCCTTGATGGCATGGATCACCGCCGTGACCGCCCTCTCGGCATGGGCCTTGCTCGTATCGTGTCCAAGCTGCTTTTTTACGGCTTCGACTAGCTCTACTTTGTTCATGATAAAAATGCGTTGGCCGTGGGATGTTAGGCGTTGGAACCTTGTATCCAAGCCGATTCGCGGACGAACGCTGCTGGTTCCGTTCTATTCACTAAATTCGCAAGTTGTTGTCAATCCCTTTTCAGCATCCTGCTATCGTTCGTCCAAAACCGAGTAATCAATGGTTTTCAACCGATCGATGTTAGCGCCTAGTCTTGGCACACAGTCGATCAAGGCGCGGGTATAGGGATGCCGAGGTGCACGCAGCACGGATTCGACCTCTCCGAATTCGACCAGGCGGCCGCGGAACATGACCGCAACTTTGTCGGCAAGTCCTCGGATAATGCCAAAGTTGTGGGTTATGAGGATGATCGCCATCTGGAACCGCTGTTTCAGGACGAGGAAAAGGTCCAAGATCTGTTTTTGAATCGTTACGTCGAGAGCGGTGGTCGGCTCATCCGCAATCAGGATTTTCGGGCGACAGCAGAGCGCCATCGCAATCATCACTCTCTGCTGCATACCGCCACTGAGCTGAAATGGGTAGTCATCGATCCTCTTATGTGGATCGGTGATTCCGACTTGTTCGAGCCAGAACAAAACCTCGCGACGTATGTCTTTGATGTCTGGACGGTGTTCCTTGATCGCTTCACCAATTTGGTAGCCAACCGAATAGACCGGGTTCAAGCTTGTGCCGGGCTCTTGAAAAACGTAGGCGATCTGATTTCCTCGAATGCGGCGAAGCTCGCTTTCCCTCATTGTCAGGATTGAATGCCCTTGCAAAAGGATTTCTCCTTTTTCATAGATCGCAGGAGGCTCAGGCAAAAGCTTGGTCAGAGCCAGACCCGTCACGCTTTTGCCGCTGCCGCTTTCTCCAACTATCGCAAGCGTCTCGCCCGATCCAACTGCAAAGGAAAGCGAGTTGATAGCCGTTATATCCTCGTCCTCAGTTTGAAACCGGACGGTAAGGTTCTTGACTTCAAGCATCGGCCTTGGAGTATTTCACAAACTTTGCCTTTGTGAAATCTCCGCTTGCCTGTCTACTCCTTTCGCTCGGTCTCGTATCTAACCTGGTTGCACAACAATCCAAGGAGCTGGTGATCGGCATGGAACTGCTTTTTCCACCTTTCGAAATGCTGGACACCAACGGTCAGCCCGCTGGCGTGGGAGTCGACTTAGGAAAAGCGCTAGGCGAATATCTGCATCGCCCAACCCGAATCGAAAACATACCTTTCGACGGACTGATCCCGTCGTTGAAGACGGGCAAAGTGGATATCGCAATCTCTTCCATGACAATCACCGAAGAACGGAAACGGTCTATCGACTTTAGCGACCCATACCTGAAAATGGGGCTGGCAATTTTGGCCAACAAGAACAGCGATATCCAATCAATCGACGATGTCGATAAGCCGGGCCGCAGGATTGCAGTGAAAAAAGCCACAACCGGCCACATCTATGCGATGCAACACTTCAAGAACGCTCAGCTACTCGTGCTGAGCGATTCTTCTTCTTGTGCGACCGAAGTGTCGCAAGGAAAAGCCGACTGTATGATCTACGATCAGATCTCGGTTTTCCAGCATTGGAAAAAATTTCAAGATACAACGCGCGCCATCCTGAAGCCGTTCCAACAAGAAGAATGGGGAATCGGCATCCGGAAAGGAAATGATGAGTTACGGCAACAAGTAAACGCGTTCATCAAGCATTTTCGTGAGACTGGAGGCTTCGACGCGCTTGGAAGCAAGTATTTTGCAGAAAACAAAAAGGTATTCCAGGAGTTAGGAATCGAGTTTTATTTTTAGGATGGTCAGCAGTCGCTAAGCGGCGACAAGTCTCAGCCAGGGGTGATCCGAATCGCTTGGCGCGAAGCGACAACAAATCACAGCCAGGGGGTGAGCGGGAGTCGCAGTCGCGAAGCGACGACAAATCTCAGCCAGGGGTGAGCGGAGCGAACCCCTGGTAAGTTATGTTTCCCACGCCTCCATCCTGAAGGATGGTAGAGGTGTTGAATTGTTGATACGCCCCCTTTCAGGGCCGACGCATCCGGTTGCGGTTACCAGGGATTCTCCCGCCGCAACGGCGGGATCACCCCTGGCTGAGATTTGTCGTCGCTTCGCGACTGCGACTCCGCTCACCACTCGTCGCCGAAATACAACCACCCATCAATAAGACCACTCCGGAAAAGTAGATCCAGAAAAGGAGCGCCATGATTGTCCCAAAGACGCCGTACACAGCGTTGAAATTTGCGAAAGTCGCCAAATAGAGACCGAACAAGTTCTGGCCAAACTTTAGCAGTAATGTCACCAGAAGCGCCGCCAACCAGATTTGCCCGAATTTAGCAGGTCTGCGGGGGGCAAATTTATAGAACATCGCGAGGCCGTAAAACAGGATTCCTGCCGGCAGAATCGCCGAGAAGAGATCGACCACAAAACTCAAATCGAGCACAAACAGACGCCGAATATGATCAAAGATCAATGGTGCAACCAACCCGATTAAAAGTGCACTGATCAAGATCCCAATCATAATGAGATTCTTTAAAGGCAGACGCCACCATCCATGATCTTTAAAGCCCCACGCTCGATTGACTCCAATGACCAGCGCTTGAAAGAAACGCAGCGAACTCCAGACAAGTGCCAGCAAGCCGAATATGCCGGCAGGGAATCCGTGCTTGATGACGCCATCGATCGTTGAAGCCAAGATCGCTTTATCTTTCGATTGCAGCGGGAAATACTGCTGCACTTGTTGCACGACCTGAGCAGCGGCCTGTTGACTATCCTTGACAAAGAATGTTCCCACGGCAACAAGCAGAATGATTAACGGGAATAATGAGAAAAAAGCGTAATAGGCGAAAGCCGCTGCACATTGTTCGCCATGAATCTCCCCGTATCGTTCGTAGGCGCGACGAAGGTTTCCCGCGAAAAGTAGAATTCCTCTCTTGCACAAAGGGAGGATCTGTTGCCAGACTGGGCCTTGTTTTTTCATTGAGCGTACGCCAGTTGTAAGGGGAACCCTGCGACGGGCGCCGGGGAAATCGCCAGGTTTGTTAGCGATATGGATGATACGAAGACCCGAATCCCGTGGCTTAGATATTCGTTTGGCGGCCTGCTAATTCTTCTCCTCCTGTTCGTCATATTTTATCAGCCGATCCTGTTTGGCTTGGTAAAGCTCGCAGCCAGAGAAATTGCCAAGAGCCAAGCGCTGTCACTTCAATTCAAGATTCACGGTACTGTCTTCTCCGACATCGTCATAGAAGATCTCCACTTGCGCCCTCTCAAGGAGGACACTCAGCTCCCTTTGGTACGACTCGATCTAGGGCGATTCGGGGTTCGCTACAATCTGCTGAGTTTGGCGAAGAAAGATTTTCTCAACCTCGTCGAGCTTGTCGAACTTAAAGATGTGGCGGCCATAATTCGCCCCTCCACCGGCGCGCCTCCCCCAAAAAACCAGCCGAGCGGACCGTTTCGGCTTACGCCAATTATCCCAAAGAAAATCGATATCCGAAATGTCAACGTGACGGTACAACAACCGACGGGCGAGATCGTTTTGCAAAACCTTGCAGTCGCATTTCAACAAGGAAAACAAGGATTTCTTACTGTCGACCGCCTCAATATCCCGGGTGTCGAAGACTGGAAGAACCTACATGCCGGACTGGATTATGAACAGAACCGGATCCGCCTCTCCCGCCTTGCGCTCGATCCACTCGTAAATATTGACCAGTTTCTGGTCGACCTGAATGGAGCGGAGGAAGGATCATTTCGAGTTGAGCTCAATGCAAAGGCGCTTGATGCGCCAGTCTCGGCGAATGCTGCGCTTGAACAAAAGGGTGGAGCGACTTTGCTCGATAGCGCGGTGACGGTATCAGACCTGGACCTGGACCAGATTAAGAAATTTGCGGTAGTACCTGTGAGTGGAACTATCCGGAGGATTTCGACGCAAGTACGCGGGGATCTTAAGGATCTGCAAACCTTAGACGGTCAGATCAACGTCGATACAAACCAGCTGAGTTATCAAACCTGGGGCATTGATCGAGCCAAGGTCGCAATCGCGATCGAAAAGGGTCACGGGATAGTAAAAGAAATCTCAGCGCACGCGGGGCAAAACCATCTCTGGTTGAACGGGAATTTTTCTCTTCCCAAGAGCCCAAATGATCTGACTACAAATGTCGCTGCGACCTTAGGCTTCGCGGCGACAGTTCCCGATCCGGCATTCTTCCTGCCGGGCCTGAATGCGAATTCGTTAACTACGGGAACGATTTCACTGGCTCAAGGAAGGGTCTCGTCGGTGATGCAGACGTCGATCACTGGGATTCGAGGCTTCGTACAAGGCATGCAGATACCGGTGCTCGATACGACACATCTGGTCTCGGTGCGAATTCCGCTGTCGGCCCAGCTCTGGCCCTCGATCGCAATGGTTGCTCTAACAGAATTGCGCAACATCTCCTACCAGGATGCCCATGTGGATAGCGTCCAATCAGACGCCCATCTCATGAATAACGAGATTGCCGCGTTCGATGCAATAGTCCGTTCCGGCGAAAGCCGTATCGACGTCAACAGCGACTCGCGTCTGCCATCTCCAGGCAGCAACTTCGACCCGCGAACAACTAACGCAAGGGTACAGTTTAACATCGCCAAAATTGCTGACTTCATAAAGCAAGACCTGGTAAGCGGGGAATTAACGGCAAACGGGGACTTGAAGGTCCGAGATTTGCTCCCGGAGGGCTTCGTTCGAGCAAGCGGGCGCGAGCTCAAATATCGCGGGTTAGTTGTGCAAACTATCGATCTGGATACTCGCCTTGCGGACGGGAAAGCTAACATCCAAACGTGCCATCTAACTTTTGACCCGAAGAATTCAATCGACGTCCACGGATCTGCGGCGCTGAAAGAGCCGTACGCGTATGAAACCAGTGGCAACGTCGACCTAAAAGACTTGGGAGTATTTAACAGTGTTCTTCAAAGCGCAGGCCAACCGACAGGGTTGAGCGGCACACTTCAGACGGATTGGTCTGGTAAGGGTGATTCGAAAAATCGAATCCCGATAGCCAACGTCCGCACCGCTGCGAGCCAGATCAAATACCACGGTCTGACCATCAACACGGTGGACATCGATGCTAACACTTCAGAAGACAAGCTCCTGATTCCCAGCTTCAAGATCGTCTTCGACAAAAACAACTACATTACGGCTCAAGGAAACTCCCTGCTAAAGGATCCGTATGAATGTGACGCGAGCGCGAACGTCCAGTTTGAGGATTTGAAGTTCCTGAACGAACTGATTAAGTCGTTCGGCCAAGATCTAGGATTAGGCGGAAAGCTAAGCCTGACGTGGAGCGGTAAGGGTCCTCTCAGGGATCAGGCCGGGACGCTCCAAATTCACGGAGAGGGGCTCAAAACAAAGACGGTCGAGGGAATCAAGGTCGATGTCGCCGGTGATTACCGAGGACTGAATGGTCAGCTCTCGCAGGCCGAAATCAAATCACCGTACGCCGACCTCAGCACAACGCTTCGGCTCTCGCCCGAATTGCTTGAAATTCCGTCTCTGACCGTCCGGAAGAACCAGGACGTGATCACTGGAAACGCTAAAGTACCGCTAAATTTAACGGCAGGCGCGAAGACGGCAGTGGATCTAGATAAACCGTTGGAGGTGAGTTTCCACTCAGACCGAATCAATCTTGCCACGTTGCAATCGCAGAAGCCGCAAATTACGGGAACCGTTGCTTTCGATATCCGAGCGTCGAAAACCCTTCGCGACCCGCTCGTCGAAATGACTACAACGGTGCGCGACGTCCGTTCACCTGCCGTCTCTTCGTTTGCCGCCGCCAGCGCCGATCTAGCGATCCGGCTTTCGGACAAGTTGCTCGCAATTGATGGAAAGGTGCAACAACCGGACATTCAGCCTCTGCAAATTTCAGGGCGAATGCCGTTGGATACTGGAAACTTGCTCACCGGTGGGAAAATGCCCGATGACACGCCTCTGCAGTTTTCCCTGAAATGGCCCGATACAAATTTGTCGTTCCTAAAAAGGCTTTCTCCTGACATCCGCAGATTGGAAGGCAGAGCACACGCGGAGGTTAACGTTGGGGGAACACTCAAAAAACCAAATCTTGCCGGCGATATCGGCGCTAATGTTTCTCGTTTTCAGGCTTACACTGACACCGTACCACCTCTGTCGAATGTTGTTGCGCATGTTCTCTTTCAACAGAACCGGGTTCAATTGGATCAACTAAAAGGCGAAGCAGGTGGCGGCGGTTTCAATGTGACTGGTGCCATCGATCTGTCGGATGGAACAAATCCTAAACTGGATATTTCGGCGAGCGGCAAACAGGTCCTGCTGACTCGGAGCGACAATATAATTGTGCGTTCGGACTTCAATCTGGCGATTCGTGGCCCCGTCTCTGCAGGAGAAGTTTCTGGAAATGTGGGACTCACGAACAGCAAGTTCTTCAAAGATATCGATTTGTTGCCACTCAATCTCCCAGGACGCCCGCCTCCTCAGCCACCTAGCGCACCACCGAAAGTCAGTGTCGACACGCCGCCGCTCAAAGACTGGAAATTCAATATTAAAATAAAGACCGACAATCCTTTCCTTGTTCAGAGTAATCTGGCGCGGGGTCGTGTGCTGGTAGATCTTCAACTCGGGGGCACCGGCGCAAAACCGATTTTGCAGGGAAACACCGTGGTTGAGCATTTGGTCGTATCGTTGCCTTTCGCCCGGATGCATATCGACAATGGCTACATAACGTTTGATCCTGGAGGCAATCCGCTTGATCCAACGTTGAATATCATCGGCCGAGCACGAACGCGTGACTATGATGTGCGGGCGAGGATTTTCGGAAAGCTCTCGAGCAATACGGTTCTGCTTGATAGCACTCCTCCACTTGAGCAGGGCGACATACTGGTTCTGCTCGCGACAGGGTCAGTACCTTCTGAATTGGGCAAAGACCCAAAGCTGCTGGCGGGGCGCGCGACATTCATCGTGATTCAACAGCTGCTGGGGAAATTTTTTCCGCGAACTAATCGCGCTGATGAGCAGACTGAACCCTTTATTGATCGGTTCGATGTCCAGATTCTCCCCGGAAGGAAAGTTGGAGACCAAAGTATCAGCACAAGCTTCAAGCTTACCAATAACTGGCAGATCATCGGTGATATCGGATCAGGAGGCGACTACCGAGGGCGGCTTAAATATTTGGTTCGCTTCCGATGAGAACAGCGACGCTCGCTCTCTTCTTTTTGATTTTCTTGTTCACCAAGTATCGGTGCGAGGCTGCGACACCGCCTGCAGCGCAGCCGGAGCCACTGCAAACAACGAGCGCAACAGAGCAGAGGGCGTCAATCGTTCAGTTTATTGGAAACACCAAGTTCTCTGATAGAGACCTGCGCACCGCGCTATCCGATCAACTCGCCTCGATTCAAGCACAGGGACTCAGCCTTCCGCTTGCCGATGACGCTGCATACTATCTTTCCATTTTCTACCGGCGCCACGGGTATCCGGCGGTCGATGTTAAGTACAACATCAAAGGCAACCGTTTGCTGTTAATCATCCTCGAAGGCCGATATTACAAGCTCGGAGAAATCTATTTCCAAGGAAATACCACCTTCAAGCCGGAGGAACTCAAGGAATACATGGTTGGAACGACACGGGGCCGTCTGTCGCAATTCACGAAAGAGTTACCATTCGTCGAGTCGGATCTGTTGACCGGAACGAGCTTGCTTCAAAGCTACTACATCTCAGAAGGATTCCCACAAGTACAGATCGTGAAGATGGCAACAAGGCCAGACGAATCAAGAGGCGCAATCGACGTCATAGTAACGATCAAGGAAGGTCCACGCTTTTTCTTCGGCCCAATCCGGTTCGCCAAAAATCCCGGCGTGCCGATGACACATTTTTACGAACAGTTTCGCGCGCTGACGGATCAGCCGAAGCCTTACTCAGACGCGGAGGTTCAAAACCTCCAGCGTGACCTGGTCTTCACCTTCAAGAAGGAGGGTTACTATTCTGCGACGGTAACCGCCACTCCCGATTTCGCGCATGCGCAGAGCGGTCGCGTGCCAATCGTTATCGACTCAGTGCCCGGTCCTCAATATCGATTCGGCGCGGTGGAAGTTCATCAAGATCCCCAGGCTAAACTTCGACCTGGGTTCCTCCCCAAACGTTTCACTTCTTTGCAGGGCCAGATCTATAACCCGGACGAGCTGCGCGAAAAGTACAAGCAACTTTATCTGACTGCTCTTTACGATACGATCGATATCCAGGAAGAGCCGCAGCCGGATCACACAGTCAGACTTCTGGTAACACCGCGTGAGGCTAGACCAAAGGAACTCGGACTTTACGGCGGCTACGACACATTTGACGGAATTATCTTGGGCGGAAACTACACGAACCGAAATATTGACGGTTGGGGTCACATTTTTTCCGCATCTGCCGACTACACCAGCCGCGGTCCCGACGGTGAGATCTCCTACGAAGATCCATGGCTCTTCGATACCAACCTCGATTTTCGAGCTGCACTGGGGCTGGAATGGAAGGATTGGCCGAGCTATTCGATCCTAAAATATTACGGGCGCATCTCCTTCAAGAAAACATTCACACGCGGAATAGAGTCGGTGTTGTTTCTCGAGGCTAAACAGGCGGATGTCAACAATATCCAGATCAAGCCCGAGGAACTGGTCGGGCCGAACAGTTACCAATTGATTACATTGGGATTAAGTCAGCTGTTCGATCGACGAGATAGCCCGACTAACCCGCACAGAGGCTGGGTCCTGGACGCCTCGGCTTCCTATTCGCAAACGCCTAGCGCCTCCTCAAGTTTCATCCGGTTGACTGGCCGCTATTCTCTGTTCATTCCGTTCGGAAAGACGCTGTTGGCTTTAGGCGCGCGCATTGGCTATATCAGCGCCATTCAAGGTCAGAACAGCGTGCCCATCGATGAACGATTCTTTAATGGCGGCCCAACGACCGTCCGGAGTTTTTATGAACGGAAACTTGGGCCGAAAGATGCGCGCAACAATCCGCTAGGAGGCCTCGCTCGCTCAGTTTTTAATGTCGAGTACGATGTGCCCCTCTTTGGAGATCTCCTAGGCGCGGCGTTCGTCGATTGGGGCGGGTTAGGCAACGCTCCGTTTGACGATATGCGGCTGGGGATTGGTGGCGGGATTCGTTACAACCTCCCTATTGGTCCGCTGCGCGTCGACTATGCGATCAATCCATCCCCCAAAAAATTTGAGAGCGACGGCGTCTTGAGCCTAAGCTTTGGTTTTGCGTTCTGAAGGGAGGCGGCCGACACCCGGCGTTCTTTTGGGGTTGTAGGGCGGCAGGCCTCTGCCGCCGACATCTATCTATTGCCACTCCTATGCGCAATCCGTCCGTCCTTCGGTCGTGGACCGGCCGTATGTTGGAAATCTGATACATCTAAGAGGGGAGAAATATACGTATAGGGCCAGTCACACCACCATTGCACTAGACCCGCCCGAACGGGATTCACCAGTATATAGGCAAGTTTGTCGGTGACGGATTCGCTGCTACGCAACAAATGATCAAAACATCCTTGTTGCCAGGCCCAGGAGCGATCTGAGCAAGTCTTGGTGATTGATCGCTTAATTAGTCGTGAGAATTCTGAAACGCAAGCGTCCCGATCGTCCGGACTGACCATTGCGTGGAGATGATCCGGCATTATTACCGCTGCATGGACTGTCCATGAGCGGATGGATTGCATTCCTTCTCGAAATGCATTGTAGACGCTGGGATTTGCGAGAACCGGTTTCCGCGCGCGGACGCAGCGCTGGGTGTCGGCGGCAGAGCCTGCCGCCCTATAGCGGGGAGCGATCGTTGCGCTGGGTGTCGGCGGCAGAGCCTGCCGCCCTACAGCGAGGGGGAGGAGCGATCATTGCGTTGGATGTCGGCGGCGGGGCCAGTCGCCCTACGCAGGCGTCCATGGCTCGGGTAGCCATTCAAAGCCAGAGCCGAGTGTGCGGATGTGGCCGATGGCCGGGAACGGCATGTGATAGCCGAATACCCGGGTTCGGTCTTCAGCGACTTGGGTGAAGATTTTCTTGCGCGTTTGACTTGCGATCTTCGGGTCGGTGTCGGGAGCCGCTCTCCAGAACGGTCTCTGAAATGGAACAACATGATGATGCCCGAGGTCCACCATGTGGAGTAATCGGTCGGACCCTGATCGGATATCAACAATACAATGTCCGGGCGTATGGCCCGGCGCCGAGATTGCCTTGAATCCTGGTGCGAACTCCGCGCCATCATCGATCATCGTAAACTTGCCCTTCAGCACCGCGAATCGCTCTTGAGCGAAAGAAATCAAGAACACCTTTTGTCCATCCGTGACAAGCTGGGCGGAGAGGTCCGGTTCGCCCGTCCAGAAAGCAAACTCGGTTTTCAATACGAAATGCTTCGCATTCGGATAGGTCGGTTTGTTGTCGATTGTCACCAGGCCGCCGATATGATCGGGATGACCATGGCTTAGGAAAACGACATTAATGTCTTCGGGATGGTATCCAGCGACCTCGAGTCCGCTTAACACTTTACCGAGATTGGGCGAGACTTTGCCGCCACTTCCCGAATCGATCAGGACCCGTTCTTTGCCGGTATCCACCAACAACGCGTTATAAGTAATGAAACCAGGGCCAGTAACGATGTCCCAATCCTTCAAAAGCGCATCAAATTCTTTGGTAGATTCTTTAGGCGCGTAGAATGCCTGCTGCGAATCAAGTTTCCTGAATCCATCGTTTAAACAAATAGCCGAGAAATCGCCGATCTTGAATCGATAGATCAATGGTGTCTCCTGCACTGCGCTTGCGGCAGCGGCAGAGCCGGAGTTGACAATCAAAGCCGCGCCGCCCAATCCCATCAGCGACAAAAGCTCCCGGCGAGAGAACATGGATCGATGCTTCATGAGGGAAAGAAGTTATCCGTTTTCCGGGTTCGGTTTCAGGACAACGATACCAACTCTATGCGCTCGCGCCAGGGAAAGCGAGGTAGACCTTATAGCCAACACTAGAGCGACAGCTCCTCTAAGGAATGTGCGAAGCACATTCCTAACCAAATCGTCCGGAGATGTAATCTTCCGTCTGTTTCTGGCTCGGATTGCTAAAGATCTTATCCGTCCGATCGAACTCGATGAGTTTGCCGAGATAGAAAAACGCCGTCATATCCGAGCATCGAGTCGCCTGCTGCATGTTATGGGTAACAATGACGATCGTGAATTGGTCAGCCAGCGAAGCGATCAATTCCTCAACTTTTGCGGTAGCGATCGGATCCAAAGCCGAACACGGTTCGTCCATCAAAATAATCTCAGGCTTCACGGCAATTGCGCGAGCGATGCAGAGGCGCTGCTGCTGGCCGCCGGAGAGGCCGAGAGCGCTATCATGCAATCGGTCTTTTACTTCATCCCAAAGCGCAGCGTCTTTTAATGAATCCTCTACTCGCTGATCGATCCTCGCCCGGTCGCGCATTCCCCCGATTCGGAGCCCGTAAGCAATGTTTTCGTAGATCGATTTTGGAAAGGGATTCGACTTCTGAAACACCATGCCGACACGACGGCGAAGCTCAATAACATCGACTTCTGGAGCGTTGATGTTTGCGCCATCAATCCGGATTTCGCCTGAGGTAACGCGTGCGTAATCGACCAGATCGTTCATCCGATTGAAACAACGGAGAAGTGTCGATTTTCCACATCCAGAGGGTCCGATGAAAGCGGTCACCTTCTTCTCTGCGATTTTCAAATTGATACCATGCAATGCCTTGGAGCTTCCGTAGTGAAAATCGACTCCATCTACATCCACGATTGTTTTCCCTGCTGCAGGAGATTCTTTCGCAGCAGCCTCAGGAGCTTTCTTCGCTGTTTGTGCGCGGGCAGCACCCGTCTCGGTTGATGTTACAGGGTCCATATGAAGTCCGGTCTTTTGCACAGGCGCGGTCGCTTTTTTTGAACTTCTGGTAGACTTCCATTTCGTAGGGCCAAGAGCAAGCGCTCGTTCAATCGCCCAGGCCCAATTGAGAAGCGGATTGTGACGATTCAGTGGCGACGGCGTAACATTTTGGACGAGGCGGCTGCGACGCGCACGAGGCCGAGCTACAGCTCGGCCCTATCGATTATGTGAGATTGGCCCATCGCCGTAGGGCCGCGATTTCCAGCCTTCGCCAAGGCTTCGCCGCGACAGGTTATCGGGCCCTCGTGCCCGTCGCGGCCACCTCGAGCATGCTGTATTATCATGCAGCTCAAGAAAAAAGACCCGGCGTTTTTCAGCGCCGGGTCTCATCAAACTGACTCTATCAAATCCTCTAGAACTTCATGACGAGGTTAACCTGAATGATCTTATCATGACGATCTCGAGCGATTGGCCATTGTTGGTTGGCCGGGAAAAGTACCCCAGGTGCCTCGAAGACATGACCGGTCGCATAACCGCCGTAGATATTCGGATTCAGTGCATCCGAGATATACCCGGTGACGTTCGCGGTCAGGAAGTCGTTGAAGCTGTAAGCAACGTTGAACTCGAACCCCTTGGAATTGAGGTTGCTGAAATGGAAATTCGAGTTGTTGACGTTTGGATCGAGTGAGGCAATCCCCTGCTGGCGGTAATCAACCGAGAAGGACCAATCGCCGCCCTTTTTGTTTTCGCCGTATCTAAGTCCAACCAACCAAGCCATGCTGTCTTGCATTTTCGGGCTTAACTCTTTGAAAAACGTTGGGGTGGTCGCTGTCTTGGATGCAAAACCATAGTGGCCAAACAATGGACCATAATCTTCCTTAAACCGCTCGCTGCCATCGAAATTATAAGCAAAATCCCAATACAACGAGAGCGGCTTGCCGAACACCTTGTTGAAGGTGATATCCCCAGGAGCGAGGATGATTAACAAGTTCCGCTCAGTGATCGGAAATGGTTGCGAGTTGTTCAAAGGTTGGCCGCCATTGAACGAGGTGTTCGTCGGCGGGATCAAGCGCCCGTGCGAGTCAACCGCCGTTGCGCCGGCCGAAGCATCGTTAGTAACGTAAACTCCTGGCGCGACGGTAAAGGCAAAATTGCTGCCCAGCTTAAGTCTCGCCAAAAGCTGAGTCTGGAACACGTAAGCATCGAACTTTAGTTGGTCGTTGCCTGCGTTCAGATTGTTGTTTTCAAACACAAACTGACCGGCAATCAGGCTTAGCTCAAACGCGTTGCCCGGAGCGGGCGGCGGCGGCGCCACTGGAGCTTTTCCTTCTTTGCTCAAACCCGGCTCGCCAAAGGTCATGTTAAAGAATTTGTGGAAGTCAATGCGTTCGACCAGCCCGACCGGTTCAATGTCGGTATCGTACACCAGATCGGTCGTGTAGAACGGATTAGCTTGTTTTCCGACAATAAACGTCAACCCTGGAGTCGGTCTCCATCCCATGAAAGCTCGCAGGATGAAGATATTGTAGTTGTCGAATCCGCCTGTGATGGTCGCATTCTTGGTATCGGCCGCCCGGTTGTCGCTTGTTCCAAGCATCACACCGCCGAAGAAGCCGCCCTTCAATTCCCAGTCAGCTATCAGACGGAGCCGGAACCGCCAGCGGTCGCGTTGAATATGTTTATCCTGGGTCTTTGTGGCGGGGTTACTGAGCACCAAGGGATCACGTTCATCCCATTGGTTACGGATCCGAAGGTCAGCGCTGATCTTTAGAGCTTTGACCCAATCGCCGATCTGGATCTTGCTGCCCAGATTGCCGCCTTCGGTCATCTCTTTTGACACTTCTGCGCTGATCTTGTCAGCTTCCTTCTCAGTCAAAATTCCTTTCCGCACAAGGGCATCAAGAATCGCCTGATCGCCTTTGGATTGTGCCTGTGCAAATTGGCTCGTCATCGCCAAAGCGACCGCCAGAGCCTGTAATAACAGGGCGCGTCTAATCATGTGTTTCTACTCCCTATCTTGTCAGTTGGTTAAGAATTCCTGGTAGGCAAATAGCATTCGAACGACGTCAGTGCCGTCCATGCACGGACTCACCTTGGTCAGCTGTGTGTGACACAACGGCTACACGACTGTGACAATTCGGAAACAATTCCGGCCCCTTTTACACCATTGAATGGTTCGGTGGCAACCTATTCTTTGAGGGGCCGGACTTCGCCCACGCCAAGACGCCGGAAGGGATCTCAGCCAAGACGCTAATAAGAAGGGATCTCACGCTAAGACGCCAAGAAGAAGGGATCTCACGCTAAGACGCCAAGGCGCAAAGGTTAAGAGGTTAGAAAAAGGACCCGGGTGTTGGGCGTGGCAGCCGGATAGAACGATCGACGCGATTGGAACGGCTCAGAACGCTTTTCTTACGAGGCTCAGATCCAGGACTAACTGCTTTACCTTCTCCAACCTTTGCGCCTTGGCGTCTTAGCGTGAGATCCCTTCCAGCGTCTTGGCGTGGCAGGAGTGCCTTCCATCAAGCCTTCGACGCGAGTCTGTAGCCAAATCCGCGGACTGTTTCGATGTAGCGGCCGAACGGACCGAGCTTATCTCTGAGCCGGCGCATGTGGGTATCAACCGTCCTGGTATCAATAATCGCGTCATAGCCCCATACGTCGGTTAACAGTCGGTCGCGAGCCTGGACCCGGCCCTCTCGTTCCATCAGAATTGTGAGCAACCGAAACTCAGTCGCTGTGCATTCGATCGGACGATCACCGGCTGTCACCTCGTGGCGCGCTCGATCGAGCGTCAACTCGCCGACTCTGAGAAAGTCATGCTCCTTGGTCTGAGACTTTCGGCGAAGGATCGCACGGATTCGCAGGACGAACTCACGCGGACTGAACGGCTTCACGACGTAATCATCGGCGCCCAACTCAAACCCGAGCACCCGGTCGATCTCTTCGGTTTTCGCGGACAGGATCACGACCGCTACTTGGCGAGTTTGCGGATCAGATTTCAGAGTGCGGCAAAGGTCCAACCCGGACATCTCAGGCAACATCACATCCAGAACAACCAACGTCGGCGCCTGCTTTCGGATGCTTTCTAAAGCTGCTTTACCGCCATGAACAGCCTCAACGGAGAACCCCGCAGTTTTCAGGTGGTGTGACAGCAGTTCTGCCACATCGACTTCATCGTCTACGATCAGGATCTTTTCGGTCATCACGGCGCTTAGAGGCAAGGATGTTACAATTGCGTGAAAATCTCGCGCAAGTAGGAAACAAACGGCAAGGACCAATCGGCTCCTCTAGAAATTCTGCCTGACGACGCCGGGAATGAAAAATGCCAGAGCTTCGGCGACACCTTGCCCGCTATCTCCTTTGGCAACAAAGCCATTTTGCCGTCGCACGGCGGACTTGACCTCTTCAGTCGCGTTCGACGGACAAGCAAGAAAACGTGCGAGCGCATCGTCCAACATCGAAATATCATTAAGATTGTCGCCAGCAGCAAAGGTCTCCGCCGGCGAGATGCCTACGAGTCGTTGTAACTCGGCCAGGGCGGCTCCCTTATGATAAGAGGCGTGGCAAAACCGGGTATAAATGGAATTTCTCTGATAGCCAAAAGATGGAAATTGCACCTGCCGGCTTCGGATAAACTCGCAGATATCGTCCATTTGGGAGATATCCTTCGCGACGATACCAACGAATCTATCGTCTTCATAGTAAGCGTGGGCTCCGGGACACATTTCAACAAAAGCTTTCACTTCGGCTAACAATGGGCCTATTCGCGCGAAAAGCTCGTCGTGAGCTTCTACGCAGCGCGAATTCCATTCGCCGAAGTCTTCCCAGCCAGAACCAGTCCAACGGAAGACTTCCCGTTCGGTTGTCAGCGCAAAATCGGGCCAAATCGGAAAGCCGCTCGCTTCCAGTCCATGTTCCATCAATGCCAGGCTGCGACCGGTGTTCAGAGCGAATTTGACGCCGTCTTGCCGCCGAAGCGCTGTCATTATCTCCACCAGTACCTGCGGAAATGGGGGTGGCGCCCAGTCACGAACAAGTGTGCCATCAAAATCCAAGCTCAGGAGACGAACAGAATTCATGGAGTCTACTGAGCACGCAATCCAGAGACGGCATCAAAAATTCCGTTGATAATGGAGTAAGCGATCAAACCAACCATTCCTGCCATGAGGAGAATGACGACCGGTTGGACCAGCGAAGTAAGCCGCTGGATTTTGATATTAAGCTCTTTATCGTACCGGCGTCCGATCTTTTCCAGCGCTCGCGCGAGGTCCCCCGTCTGTTCGCCCACTCCGATCATATCAATAAACAACGGGGGAAATTCACCTGCCCTTTGCAGCGCCTTAGAGAGCGATCCCCCTTCGCCGACACTTTCGACTACTTTTTCCATAAGGCTGCGAAGATGCACATTCCCGGTCGCACTATTCATCAACCGCAGTCCGTTCAACAGCGGTATGCCGTTTCCAACCAGGTTGGCCATTGTTTGCGCGAATTGAGCGTAGAACCGGCCCTTGAGTACGGCTCCAAAAAGCGGCAACCGAAGCTGTACTCGATGCCACCATTGGCGACCCGGCGCAGTGCGGATCAGTTGATAGAAACCAAACCCAAAACCAAACGCACAAACCAGAATCAGCCACCAGTAATGAGAAAAGAAATCGCTGGTCTGGACCAAGAGGCGCGTCAGCAATGGAAGATCTTTGCCGGTTTTCTGGAACAGCGTTGTCAATTGCGGCACGAGATAAGTCATGAAGAGAAAGATCAGGCCAATCCCAAGCACGAAAATCATCGATGGGTAGATCAGCGCGCTGACCACTTTCTTTTGGAGATCATCGATGGTCACAAGAAAGGTCGCTTGCCGTTTGAGCAATTGAGGTAATGACCCACTCACTTCTCCCGCTGCCACCAAATTGCAGAACAAGTCTCCAAACGAGGGCGAAACTGTGCGTAACGCATTGGATAGGCTGCTCCCCTCACGGACTTGTTGCCGTAAAGCTGATGCAACCGCTTTAATCCCGGACAGCTCCTTTCGCGATTCCATAACCCGCAGCGCGGGTTCCAACTGCAATCCGGCGTCCAATAAGTCGCTCATCTCTTCAGTGAAAAGAATGATTTGAGAACGCGACAAACGAATATTGCGCGTCGGCAGTGCTTTGTCCGTTTTTTCCTGTACCGAAGAGCTGGAGCCATTCATCGACGCTCCGTCTTGCTGGATCAATGAAATTGGTTGAAGCCGTTCACGATCAAGCTTGGCAAAAGCTTCCGTTCTGCTCTGGGCCTCCACCTGACCAGCGACGCGCTGACCATCTCGACTGACTGCCTGGTAAGTAAACAAGGCCATCTTTTGGAGGAGGAGCTAGGAGCCAGGAGCCAGAAGCCAGGAGGGTTTCATACGACCTATTCGTCCACCATTTCAAGATCCGCTGCGGTCACCCGAACTACCTCTTCGATTGTGGTCAGTCCTTCGACCACTTTCTTCCAGCCATAAGTGCGGAGAGGAACCATTCCTTCCTCGATTGCTACGGTTCGCAGCATGGATGCGCGTCGCCCCTGGGTGATCATGTCCTGAAGCCGTTGCGACACCATGCAGATTTCAAAAATTGCCGCCCGGCCCTCGTAACCAGTGTGCCGACAATGATCGCATCCGGTCGATCCCATAACGTGCGAAGCGTGTTCCAGCGGAAATCCAATCTGCCTCAAATAGGCCTCGGAGTGTTCAACCGATCGTTTACAGAACTTGCAAAGCACTCGTACGAGGCGCTGCGCAATAAATGATCGGACAGCGTTGCCAACGAGAAACGGCTCAATGCCCATGTCGATCAAGCGGGTGATCCCCCCGATTGCATCGTTTGTATGTAGTGTGCTGAAGACGAGGTGGCCGGTCAGCGCTCCTCGAATAGCGATCTCCGCGGTTTCGCGGTCTCGCATTTCTCCAACCATGATCACGTTAGGATCACCTCGGAGGATGCTTCGAAGTCCGTTAGCAAACGTCAAATCGATCTCAGGTTTAACAGCGATCTGGATTACGCCAGGCAACTTATATTCGACCGGATCCTCAATTGTTACGATGCGTCGCTCTTTGGTATTGAGACTGGAAAGGAATGTGTAGAGGGTGGTCGACTTCCCGCATCCAGTCGGGCCGGTCAGCAGAACAATGCCATTCGGCATCGCCAATAGTTGCCTGATGCGCAGCTCAGCATCGTTGTCGAGTCCAAGCCGTTGAAACGTAAATCGCTCCTGCCCCAATAAACGTAAGCTAATGCTTTCGCCTGCAACCGAAGGAATCGTGGCGACGCGAACATCGATCGGCTTTCCATCGAGCTCCAGATTAATTCGTCCATCCTGAGGCAATCGTCGCTCGGCGATATCGAGGTGCGCCATGATCTTCAAACGAGAAATCACCGAGGCTTGCAACACGTTGATGTTCGGAGGCACTGGCACCTCGTGCAGCATTCCGTCGATGCGATAGCGGATCCGCAGATCTTCCTCCAACGGTTCTACGTGAATATCGGTAGCTCGCTGCTCAAGCGCCTCCCGTAGAATCTGGTTCACAAATTTAACAACCGATGCTTCGGAGTCATCGAGATCCAAAACGTTGGTTTCTTGTTTAACGTCGAGCGTGCCGTCTTCAGAGGATCTTCCTTCCAAAATTGCTTCGAAGGTTTCGGCACCGATTCCGTAGCCCTGTCGAAGCGCTTGCAAAATCTGCGTTCGGCCAGACATCGAATAGACGACGCGCCGGTCCAGAGAAGAGGCCAACGTCTGGCGCGCGATGAGATCGAATGGATCATAGAACGCGACGCGAATCCCTTTTTCATCCTCCTGCAAAGGAACGACATGATATCGAACCGCGATTCGGGCAGGGACCTTCTCCCGCAACGGAGCAGCAATATTTTCGATCGGATCATTCCACCAGGGCAGCCCAAGCCAATCACTGACACCGCGTAAGAACGCGTTCTCGTCGACTATTTTGGCGTCGAGCACCGCCCTGATCAGCGAACGCTGCTCGTCAGCCGCGTTTTGCAAGACGCTCCGGCACTCGTTTAAGTCAGCGCATCGAGCTTGCTTCGCAATCTCGAGCAGTGATTCAACGAGCGTGTTTCGTGTCCCAAGCCTTCCTCCTCCGACTGCAGTTTGCTTTTCTACTAAAGGTACAACTCTTGATTGGGATTGTTGCATTGGGGATTCATGCCCGTTGGCGCTATTACCTCTATTCTCGGCGTTCATAGCGTTCTTGGCACTTCTTTTTTTAGCCTTTCCTGCCGGCAGCAGCAAATAAGGCCTGTCGCATGACCTGAACCGGAGCGGGTTTTCCAAACCAGATCTCAAAAGCGAAGACACCCTGAAACAACAACATCAGCAATCCATCGGCGGCTTGCGCTCCCTTTGAGCGGGCAAAACGGACCAGCGGCGTTTCTTGCGGCCCATAGACCATATCAAAAAGCAGGTGCCTCGGCTCAATCGCATCGAATCCTGGATCAATCGCGTCGTCTTTCAGGCCAAGCGATGAGGCGTTAATAATCAAATCGACCGTTGGACAAACGGCGGGGAAAGCGTCCCAGGCTGCAACTTCAATTTCGGTCGATTTGACCGAAGGATCCGGCGATCGGGGCAGAGCGCCGCGCAACCGTTCCGCGAGCTGTTCTGCTTTACTCATCGTTCGATTAATTAAGACAATTCTGGGGACTCGAAGTTCACATAGATACCGTGCCGCAGTTTGGCCCGCCCCACCCCCTGCGCCCAGCAGCGCAACACGAAAGCTGGTCACGTCCTGGCCAAACGACTCGGCAATCGCGGCCACCAATCCGCCGCAATCTGTGTTGTATCCGAACAGGCGGCCTGACTGTGCAACCACCGTATTGACGGTACCTAGCCGCTCCGCCAGCGGATCCAGACTGTCGACCAGGCCCTTCGCGGCCAGTTTATGGGGCAATGTGACATTCCATCCAATAAGCTGCCGGGTTCGCATCAATTGAAACGCAGCCGCAAGATCCTCTGCTGCGATCCGTGAACGGCCATACCGATGTGGAAGACGGAGAAACTCCAGCGCCGCGTTGTGCATAGCCGGCGAAAGCGAATGTTCTACCGGATCGCCAACGACGAGCAATCGAACATCATCGGGCAATTCCTTCCGAAGATCATCTAGCGTCAACACACCCATCCGGCAGGCTAACCGAATTGATTCAGTGCACGTTGTATACGCTGAAGAACCCGGTCTTTGCCCATGACCTCCAGCATATGATATAAGCTCGGACCGATCGAACGACCGCTGACAGCGACGCGAGCAGGTTGCACCAAGTCCCCTGCTTTGCATCCAGTCTCAGCTGCGAGCTGTTTCAGAGCTGCCTCCAAGCTTGCGGCTGACCATTCAGTCTGCTTCGAAAAACGTTCCCTCAGCGCGCTTAAGCGAGCCATGGCGCCGGGTTTGCGCAAAGTCTTTTCGATTGCCTCTCCGTCAAAAGGAAAGTCTTCCGTGAAAAAGTAGCTGATCCAGTCAGGAACGTCTTTGAAAAGCTTGATCTTTTCTTTGACGATCTCGAGCACTTTCAAAAGGTACGCTTCGTCGGTGATCTTGATGCCTGACTTCTGAATAAACGGTTCACTTAATCCTCTGAACCGGCTTAACGACATCTGATGGATGTACTGAACGTTCAGCCAGTCACATTTATCCAGATCGAATGCAGCATTTCGCCGATTTACCTTTTCCAGGTCAAACAGCTTGATCACCTCTTCAATGTCGATCTTTTCGCGATTATCTTTTGGAGACCATCCCAGAAGGCAAAGATAATTCCTTACCGCTTCCGGGGCATAGCCTTGTTCCATATATGTTGCGAGCGTCGCCCCCTCATCGCGCTTACTCATCTTTGAACCGTCCCGATTCAGGATCAGCGGTATATGAGCGAAGCTCGGGGGCCGAATATCGAGCGCATCATACAACTCCAGATGCTTCGCGGTGTTTGTGAGATGATCTTCTCCTCGAATCACATGCGAGATTCGCATTTCGGCATCATCGATCACATTCACAAAATGAAAGATCCAAGAACCATCGGGACGCCGGATGGTCATGTCGGGATCCAGACTTCGATCAAACTCGATGTGGCCACAAACCAAGTCGTTCAGGACCACCAGCTTGCGCGGAGAGCGAAACCGGATTGCGCCTTGATCTTCGTAAACCATGCCCTTTTGTTGGAGCAGCCCGAGGTAGCGCTCGTAAATCGGCGTCCGCTCGCTTTGAAAATATGGCCCATAGTCACCGCCTCGATCCCCGCCCTCGTCCCATTCGAGTCCCAACCATCGCAGACCATCGTAAATAACCTGTACGGCCTCAGCCCTTTCACGGCTCTTGTCAGTGTCCTCGATACGCAGCACAAAAGTACCGCCGGAATGACGCGCAAAAAGCCAATTGAATAGAGCCGTTCTTGCGCCACCCACGTGTAGAAAACCTGTTGGGGACGGAGCAAAACGGACCCTGACTCCTGAATCCATCGGAAATCAATCCTTGGGAGCGCAAGTTCTTGCAACTGATTTTTCGGAACTGGTCAATCGAATAGTCAACAGCGCCATTCGGTCAAACATCTAAGAGGTTAGTATGATTAAAAGACTCCTTCCCCTCGCCTATATAGCCGCCGTAACAATTCCCTTGCTCTCATCTCGCGGGCAGGCGCAAGACGTGGAGGTGTCGGCTAGCTACGACGTTTTCTATGATCGCCTAGCTCCCCAAGGACACTGGTTCTACGACGACGATTATGGCTATGTTTGGCAACCGAACGTGGCGAGCGATTCAGATTGGCGCCCTTATTCAGATGGACACTGGGTATGGACCGATCGCGGATGGTGCTGGGTTTCGAACGAAGATTTTGGATGGGCGACCTATCACTACGGCCGCTGGGTGCGCGTATCGGGCGTTGGCTGGATCTGGGTCCCAGGCGACGAGTGGGCGCCGGCGTGGGTATCCTGGCGGCAAAGTGATGATAACGACTATTGTGGCTGGGCCCCTCTTCCCCCTGAAGCCACCGTTAGCGTCGGTGTCGGCGTTTCTTCGTGGTGCGATACCTACTTCGATATTGGTCCAATAGCGTTTACGTTCATCCGTTTCCACGATTTCTGGAGACCATCCTACCGAGGATACTACGTACCTCCTCAGCAAAACGTAACGATCATCAATCGGACAACGAACATCACCAATATCACCTACAACAACACCGTCATTAACAACTATGGCCCACAATACCAGACGGTCGCGCAGGTCTCTCAGCAGCAGGGTCATCCACTGCAAACTTATAAGGTGAACTATGCCGCGCAGACGCAGGCAAACGCCGGATTCAAGACGGCGGTACAAGGGAACCAAGTCAACGTCGTTGCCCCACCGCCAAAACTGAACCCGGTTGCGACAAAACAGCCGCCCGTCACTAAACAACTTGCTAAAGCTCAGGTTGATCGGGGCTGGCAGAATGTTCCGGCGGCACAGGCACAACAATTGAAACAGAAGTTTGCGCAACAGGCGCCGCCGCCAGCCAATCTTCCTCCGAAGCCGGCGCCACCACCTAAGCCGCAGATTCAGGCGGCTGGCGCCAAACCGGGTGTGCAACCAGCGTCTCCTCAACCAGGCCAACCGGGCAAACCCGGCACCGCTCAACAGCCGCCTGCGGGTGCGGCACCTCAAGCGAAGCCTGGTGCCGCGCAATTGCCATCGCCATCGCCTGCGGCAAAACCAGGCAAACCCGGCACCGCTGAACAGCCGCCCGCGGGCGCCACACCTCAAGCGAAGCCCGGTGCCGCGCAATTGCCATCGCCATCGCCTGCGGCAAAACCAGGCGCTGCACAACAACGCTCGCCGTTAAGCCCGGCAGAGCAAAAACGGACTCCGGCGTCTGCTCAACAACCGCCGAAGGCCGCGGGCACAAGCGCAGCGGAACAGCAGCGAGCAGAAGCAGAAAAGGCAAAGGCACAAGAAGCTCAGAAAGCGCAGGCTCTCAAACAACAGCAACAGGAACAGGCTCAACGTACTCAAGAGGCCCAACGCGCACGAGACGCGCAGACACAACAAGCGCAGGAAGCGCAGCGGGCGCGGGAGACTCAGCTGCGGTCCCAACAACAAGCAGCATCCCAGGAAGCTCAACGCGCTCGTGACGCGCAACAGCGCGCTCAAGAGGCACAGAGAGCCCAGGAAGCTCAACGCCCTCGCGAAAGCCAGCAACGTCCTCCCCAAGAGCAGAAACCGCAACAGGAACCGCAGCGTCCGGCGGCGCCACAGCGAGAAGCCCCCAAAGAGCAGCGGCCAAAACCGGAACGGCAGAAACAAGAGGAGCAGCGGAAAGGCGAACAGCCGCCCCCGCAATAGGGGTGGTAGTGCGAGTGTGAGTGTAAGTCTAAGTTAGTTTTCGGTTTTCGGTTTTCACTTTTCGGTTGCTCCCTTCAGCGATCTCGGCGTTTTCGAAAGCGCAGTCTTATAACTCGCACACACACTCTCTCTCTCACAGTCGCACTCGCGCTCTCCGAAACCCTCGCATCCTTCACGGGTTGAATATTGCAAGGATGCACGCTGTCCAATACTACATCGCTCAAAGATGTATATGAGAAGAAGTTTTGTCCCGCTTGCTTGCCTCGCAAGCATGCTTGCCCTCGTCTCCTGTAATCAGCAGCAAGATAACTCCGCTCAGATTCAGGCCTTGAACGACCGAATCCGGCAGCTTGAGGATCAGGAAAAGCAACTCGAGCTCCAGAGTCAAAAAGACAAACTCGCGGCGGATCAAGCGGCCCTGGACGCAGAAAAACAGCGATTCGAGGCGGAGAAAGCGCAAGGTGCGCAGGCCGCGGCCGCAGCTGCGCCTGCCCCGCAACCGACGCCGGCAGAAGTGCCACAGGAATCAGGCTCTCGAAGACATGAGCCCTCCTACGCTTCGACAGTGTCAGCGGAAGATCGTGCCGGCTCATATGACGTCTTCTACGACCGGCTCCAGCCTGAGGGCCATTGGTATAACGACGATACCTACGGTTACGTCTGGCAACCGAATGTTGCGGATCGAGATGATCGCTGGAGACCATATACCGACGGCCATTGGGCTTATACTGATCGCGGCTGGTGCTGGGTTTCCAACGAAGACTTCGGATGGGCAACGTATCACTACGGACGCTGGATACGGATCAGAGGAAGAGGTTGGGTATGGATTCCTGGCAATGAATGGGCCCCGGCCTGGGTCTCCTGGAGGCATACAGATGATGACGACACAGTTGGCTGGGCGCCATTGCCACCTGAGTGTGAGCCTAGTCCAAGTGTTCGGGTCGAAGGCTGGGTCGATAACTACTACGATATCGGGCCGGCGGCCTACGTTTTCTTAAGAGTCGCCGACATGATTCGTCCGAACTACCGGGACGCCGTTATCCCGGAGCAACAGAACGTAACCCTCATCAATCGGACGACCAATATCACGAACATTACTTACAACAATACTGTTATTAACAGCTACGGTCCTCAGTACCAACGCATTTCTCAGATAACGAATAACCAGATCCAACGCTATCAGCTAAACTACCAGCCGCAGGCTCAAGCAAACGCGAACTACAAAACTGTCGTCGCCGGGAACCAGATCCAAGTTGTCGCTCCTCCGCCTAAACTGCAGGCCGCGGCAACTGCTGCGCCGCCATCGGCGCAACCGATCAAAAATGCGCAGGTCGAACGCGGCTGGCAGAACATCGATCCGGCAAAAGCACAGCAGGTAAAACAAGCGCTCCAAACGTCGGCACCGCCAGTGCCGAAGACATTGCCAGCCCGGCCTGTGCCACCTCCGAAACCGGCCGTTGCTGCCGCGCCAGTAAAGCCGCAGGGTTCGCCAGCTCCGGCCGCACAACCGCAACAGCAAAAGCCTGGCCAGCCGGTGCCACCTGACCAAATTGCGGCGCAGCACCAAAAGCTGGAAGCCGAGAAAGCTCAACTTGAGCAGCAAAAATTAGCGCTGCAAAAGGGGCAACAACCCGGCGCACAGGCGCCGCCTGCGACCCAGCAGAAGCCTGGGGAAGCCGCAAAGCAGAATCCTCCTGCACCGCAAACATCAGACCAACAGCGCCAGCAAATCGATCAACAGCGCCAACAAATCGAAAAACAACGCCAGGATCTGGAGCGCCAACGTCAAGCCCTGCAAAAGCCAGCACAGGCACCGCAGCCTACGCCTAAGGTGGGCGCGCCACAGGCTACGCCTAAGGCGGGCGCGCCACAACTTGCACCTCAGGCGGGAGCGTCACAACCTGCGCCTCAGGGAGCGACTGCGCCTAAGCCGTTAACAACTCCGCCGCCGGCTGCTGCCAAACCGGCAGAACAACCTAAACCGGCAGAGCAAGCGAAACCCACTCCGCAACAACAAATCGCACCTCCTGCTGCCGGCAAGCCTGCGGACCGGGGACAGCCGGCGGCTCCGCCGCCTGCTGCTGGCAAACCAGCAAAACAAACTAAGCCGGCAGAACAACCGAAACCCGCTCCACAACAACCAACAGCGCGTCCTGCTCCCGGCAAACCTGCGGACCGGGGGCAGCCAACGGCTCCGCCGCCTGCTCCGAAGCCGACACAACAGCCAAATAATCAGGCCCAGCAGGTAGAGCAGCAGCGTCAAACCGAAGCGCAGAAAGCACAGGAAGCACAGCGCCAGGCGGCCGCTGCACAACAAAAAGCGGCTGAACAACAAAAGGCAGCTGACGCGGCTCGTCGCCAACAGGAGGCCGCTCAACAACAAGCCGCTCAGCAACGTGTCGCGGAACAGCAGCGCGCGGCCGAAGCAGCGCGTCACCAACAGGAAGCAGCACAACAAGCCGCACGGCAAAGCGCGGCGGAACAACAGCGGGCCGCAGAAGCGGCACGACGCCAAAAGGAAGCGGCCCAGCAGCAAGCTGCTCAACAACGAGCCGCCGAACAACAACAGGCCGCGCAAGCCGCGCGCCAACAGCAAGCGGCCCAGCAACAAGCCGCTCAGCAACGAGCCGCCGAACAACAACGAGCCGCGCAAGCCGCGCGCCAACAGCAAGCGGCCCAACAGCAAGCGGCCCAGCAACGAGCCGCCGAACAACAACGAGCCGCGCAAGCCGCGCGCCAACAGCAAGCGGCCCAGCAACAAGCGGCCCAGCAACAAGCTGCTCAGCAACGAGCCGCCGAACAACAACGAGCCGCGCAAGC